>JALEJB010000062.1 GCA_022768825.1 Lachnospiraceae bacterium | reverse complement strand
ATCGTATTTAACTCACAGCATACGCCGATGAAGATCGAGCGTGCGACCTTTGGCAAGCTGCTTGACTTTGTGGAGACATTTCCGCATTATTTTGTGGGCTCCAACGCTGACCTCCCAATTGTTGGAGGCTCCATCTTAAGTCACGATCACTTCCAGGGCGGACACTATGAGTTTGCGATGGCAAAGGCTCCGATTGAAAAAGAAGTAAGCTTCGTCGGATTTGACGATGTAAAGGCCGGCATCGTGAAATGGCCGATGTCTGTCATCCGTCTGGATTGTGCGGATAAGAACCGTCTGATCGAACTGGCAGATAAGATTTTACTGGCATGGAGAGGTTACACCGATGAGGCAGCGTTTATCTTTGCCGAGACCGACGGAGAGCCACACAATACCATTACCCCGATCGCGAGAAAACGCGGGGATGTGTATGAGTTAGATCTGGTACTGCGCAACAATATCACCACTGAGGAGCATCCGCTGGGTGTTTACCATCCGCACGCAAAGCTTCATCACATCAAAAAAGAGAACATCGGACTGATCGAGGTTATGGGACTGGCTGTTTTACCGGCGAGATTAAAGGATGAGATCGCAGGTCTCGCAGATGCCATCGTAAACGGAAAAGACCTTCGCGCAGATGCAGAGCTGGAAAAACATGCAGACTGGGTGGATGAGTTCAAGGGAAACTATGACAGCATCACTGCAGACAATGTCAACGACATTCTGCAAAAGGAGATTGGACTGGTATTCTCTGAGGTATTGGAGGATGCGGGCGTGTACAAATGTACAGAGGAAGGCAGAGCAGCTTTCCAAAAATTCATTGATACCGTAAATGCCTAAAAAACAGTATAGATAGAAGTAAGAAAAGATGTATTCTGAAAGAATTATTTTTGGAATACATCTTTTTTCGTATAAAAATGCAAAGCATTGGAATATTAGAAGAAGAATGAAAACTTTTTTGCTGTAGGAGGACTTATGTCAGAAATATTGTATATTGTTGTACTTTCTCTTGGTTCCATCATTGCTATTTTTTTACTTACCAAATTAATGGGCTATCGTCAGATGTCCCAGATGAGTATGTTTGATTATGTCAATGGGATCACAATGGGCTCCATCGCCGCGGAGATGGCGACATCGCTGGACACTGGATTTGAAAAGCCGTTGGTGGCAATGATCGTGTATGCTTTGGTGTCGCTGCTGTTATCCACTATCTCATCAAAATCCATCAAAGCCCGCAGGATGCTTGAGGGCGCACCCCTTGTTTTGCTCAATAACGGAGAGATCTATCGCCACAATCTGAAGAAAGCCAAGATTGATGTGTCGGAGCTTTTGGTACAGTGCCGGATCAACGGCTACTTTGATATCTCAAAGCTTCAGACGGCGATCCTGGAGGGAAACGGAAAGATCAGCTTTTTACAGAAGGCGACGGACCGACCGCTGACCCCGGCGGATGTGCAGCTTTCCCCACAGCAGGATTATATGGTGGCAAATGTGATCCTGGACGGAAAGGTCATGGATGAAAATCTGAGACATACCGGAAAGGATGAAAAGTGGCTGCTGGATCAGATCAAGGGACAAGGGGCAAAGCGGATCGAAGATGTGCTGCTGGCCAGCTGTGATTCCAACAACAAGCTTCAGGTATATCTGAAAGACAATCAAAAAGAAGCAAAGGATGTGCTGATGTAAAAACTGCCCGGGATTTCCCGGGCAGTTTGGTTGATTACCGTATCAAAAAGGCAAGACGATCATTCATTTTATTTTTTCTTAACGGTAATGGCTACTTTTACGGTTTTTCCGTTTGCTTTTACGGAAATGGTAGCTTTTCCGGCTTTCTTACCGGTTACAGTACCTTTGGCATCTACGGTAGCTACCTTCTTGTTGGAAGAAGCGTAGGTGATCTTGGTTGCCGGCGTAGCGGTTGCGGAAATCTTTACTTTCTTTCCGACTTTGACAGTGGCCTTTGTAGATTTTACGGTTAAGACCTTATTGTCTGTGATCGTAGCAAGCTTTAAGTCCTTGGATTCTTTTTCCCAATCAGCAACCGGTGCGACATGACAATTTCCCTCTACTTTCTTATCGGAAGTATAATCTTTGCTGGCAAGAACCGTTCCATCCGCCTTCGTCAATTTGAAATCGTCAAAATAAATGGCACTGTTCTTAACTGTTAACTCGATTCCTTGAACAGACAGCCAAAAATCCGGTGCTACTGCCTGACTTTTCGTGATATCTGTCGCTATATCATCTGCCTGCGGCACCCCGGATGTGGTATAATCGTATGTGATCACATAAAAATCACCGGATTTTTTTACAGAAGCACAGTCGGCCGGAAGATCTTTCTGCTGTTCATCGTCCCAATAAGTAAGCACGCCATCATGGAATTCTACACCTGCACAGTCCAGATTGCCACCGTATTTCCATTCGTCATCAGCAGCACTAAAACCCAAACCGCAATAAATTGAAATACGTGCATTTTTTTTCATAAAAGATGTTGGGATGCAAAGCTTGTAGCTGACACGATAACTTTCGGAATATGCCGACGGCTCCCCGAGAGACCAAATGTTGAATTCGGTTTTGGAAGCATTGTAATCACTTTTCTCCAAGTCTTCCCAAGTCACATTGGTGAAATTCACCGGAATCTCAACGACTTTGTTTTTGGTTGCTGCAGCTACGTTTGTGACAGGCGCGAATACACTCAGTGTCAATACGCCTGCGGTCAGGACTGAGATCAGTCGATTCATTTTTTTTCTCATATTTTTCTCCTCATTTTGGAACATGTTTTTGGACGTCATTGTGTCGCTTGCCTTAGACGATATTTTATCATTTTACATATGAAAAAAGGGATGCAGCGTGCATCCATCATGCCTCACCGAGCAGCGGCAGATGGACAGATGTGAGCAGATACTGCACATCCATGATATTCATCTTATGGGAAATGCCATAGATGATGGCAGCATCCCGTTTGACCTTTGGATAGAGGATGCTTTTTCCGGCTGTTTTCAGCAGCTCCTGCGTCTCATCAAGGGACAGCTCAAAACCAAAGGAAAGCATGAGTAACTTATCTCTGGAGGGAAGTCTCGTTCCGTTAAAAATCTGATGACCATAGGTGCGGTCAATCTGGGATTTTTTGATGACCTGTTCCGGAATCATACCGCGCTTTCGGCATAAATCCTGCAGGTATTCGGAAATGGACTTCTCCACAAAGGCTTCACTATTTGCAGATAATACTTCATTAAAATCTTTAGCTGATAAAATATTCTTTAAAAGTGCATCGGTTTTACGTGACATGCATTCACCTCATTCTGAAAAATGTTCTTATAAAAGCATTTTTCATAATTTTAACATCTGAATGACAAAAATTGGGATGCAACTTGCACACAGATTGCATCCCATTCATATTTCTGTTAAAATAAAAGATATTTTGTGAAAAGATGATCGTCAAGGTGTTCTAAAAAATATATATTATGACTATGCGCGAAATATGCAGAAACGTGATTGGATAGGAAAAAAGCTTGAAAAAGAAAAATAAGAAAAAAACAGAACAAAGTAAAAAAATAAATAACGTTACGAAACAAAAAAATACGTACCGCCACAGCAGGAAGATCCGATGGGACAAGTTAGATAATACGGCACATCTCTTTCCGGTCATCGCCGGAGAGAGTATGACAAATACGTATCGCATTGCGGTAGAGCTAAAAGAAGAGGTTGATCCACAGCTCTTACAGGAAGCACTGGATCTGGTACTGCCGAAATTTGACCTGTTCAATGTGCGTATGAGAACCGGCTTGTTCTGGTATTATTTTGAGGAAAACGGAAAGCGGGCACCGAAGGTTCGGGAGGAACATACATACCCATGCAGGTATATTCTTCCCAATAAAAATCAAAGCTATCTGTTTCGCGTCTCCTATTACGGAAAGCGCATCAACCTGGAGGTGTTTCATGTTCTGACAGACGGGATGGGCGGAATCAATTTCCTGAAAGAGCTGACTTATCAGTATCTTCGACTGGCACATCCGAAGCTTCGGGAACTGGATGGCGATACACTCAGTACGGAGACTTCCTTAAATCGGGAAGACAGCTTTTTGCGCAATTACCGGAAAAGCGCCAAGAAGACGTATCAGTCAAAAAAGGCATACCTGATCAAAGGTGACCTGCTGGGCAAGGATGAATTTGGCGTGATCCACGGATATCTGAATATCCCGCAGCTAAAAGAAGTTGCGCACCGGTATGACATGAGTATCAATGAATATCTGGTGGCTGTATTTGCCTGGAGTATTTATCGGGAATGCCTGCACGGTATGACAAATGATCATGCGATCCGGATTGCGGTGCCGGTGAATCTGCGTCCGTTTTTTGATTCGGTCACCACAAAGAATTTCTTTGTTATGGTATCTGCAGAGCTGATGCCGGATAAAGAAAATATCGGATTTGATGAGGTGATGCAGCGTGTAAAGACAAGTCTCAAACAACAGATTACGAAGGAACATCTGGAAGAGATTTTTTCCTATAATGTCTCCAACCAGCAGAATCTGTTTGCGCGGGCGGTACCGCTCTTTTTGAAAAACCTTGCGATCCGCACGGTATACACGAAGTCAGCACTGGCAAATACGACGACGATGACAAATATCGGAAATATCACGATCAAGGAAGCATATGCTCCGTATGTGGATATGTTTCATGCATTTTTGTCGATGTCAAAGGGACAGATGCTGAAGGCGACGATCTGCTCCTATGGCGACAGACTGGCAGTGACCTTCAGCTCCGTGCTTGTGGATGCTCATGTGCAGCGCGCTTTTTTTCGGCAGCTTGCCGGAGACGGGTTGGATGTAACAATAGAAAGTAATGGGGTATACAATTAATGAGTTGGTGTCATCAATGTGGAGTAACAGTGACGGACGGAAGTGATGTGTGTCCGCTTTGTCAGTGCGTATTGGAGCCGGACAATGAATCCGAGTACAAATATCCGAATATTGGAGCAAAAAATCAGGTGTTGAAGCTGATCACAAGAATCTACCTGTTTTTATCCATCGTCATTGAATTTGGATTGATCGTCTATAATTATATCAATTATGAAGGGGTAGCCTGGTGCGCGATACCCGGCTGTGCCTTGGCCTACGGATATCTGACACTGGCATATACGATCAATTACAGCCGGGCGGGCTATCGGGCCAAAATCGTGGTGGGAGTATTCGGAGCCATTGGAGTGCTGCTGGTCATTGATCATGTGTTGGGCAATTACGGATGGGCGACCGATTACGTCTTTCCGGCTTTGCTTTTGGCAACGGATGCGACCTGTCTGATCCTTATGATCGTCAATCGCAGAAACTGGCAGAGCTATTTGACCTTTCAGATTTGGATGATCGTATTTAGCGCGCTGCCGCTTTTGGTGTCAGGTCTGATCGGTGTCTCAAATCCGATTGTGTTTTATATCGCACTGTTTGTAAGCATTGCCTGCTTTTTGGGCACATGGATCATCGGAGGACCGAAAGCGACGGATGAATTGAAGAGAAGGTTTCATATATAATACAATGGCGGATGTTCGGGGTATGATGAGGATTTTGAGATGAATGATAATACAGTGAGCCGTCAGGGTGTTCTGATACGTCGGGCGATTGCCAGACTGACCAAAGAAAACCTGATCGGACAGAAATTTAAAAACGGAGAGATCCGTAAAAAGATCGTAGAGCCGCCGGAGAACTGGAAGTGCCCGGAATGCTTCACCAATACGGTAGTGGATCTGCCAAATTGTAAAGCAGAGCTTTTGGAGTTTGAAGAACCCAATCGGGAAAAGGTGATCCTGCAGCTTCACGGCGGAGCCTATATCGGAGCGATGCGTCACAGCTATCGTTCCTTTGCCGGGTTATACAATGAGGTCGGAAAGCGGATCAGTGTGTTGACGCCGGATTACCGGGTCGCACCGGAGCATGTCTTTCCGGCGGCACTGGTGGATGCGCTGGATGCGTTTGAATGGCTGCTGAACAATGGCTATACGGAGGAACAGATCATCGTCGCCGGGGATTCGGCCGGCGGCGGACTGGCACTTGCTCTGTGTCACTGCCTCAAGGACAATGACAGAAAGCTGCCCTGCGGCATCATCGCCATGTCTCCCTGGACGGATATGACGGCAAGCGGAGCAAGCTACAAGGACAATTATCTGAATGACCCGTTGTTTGGCGGAACGGACGACAGCATGCTGTGGAACCGGGACTATGCGGGGGAGGCGGATGTGACGAATCCGTATCTGTCGCCGTTGTTTGGAGATTTTACAGGCTTTCCGCCGATGCTGATCCAGGTGGGATCCTATGAGATGCTGTTGTCCGACTCGGTATCGGTGGCGCAGAAAGCAAAAGAAGCAGGCGTCAAAGTCCGGCTGAGCGTGTATGAGGGAATGTTCCATGTGTTTCAGATGGCACCGCTTGCGCTTCCGGAATCCAAGGCGGCATGGGTGGAGATCGGACGTTTTCTGCATCTTTTGATGTCGGAGGAAGGCGAATCGCTCAGTGAAGATATCTATAATAAAGAAGATACGATGACAATCACGGATCGCAATGAGGAAAACGAAGATGATGAGTTGTAATCTGTGTCCGAGAGCGTGCGGTGTGTCCCGCAAGCCGGGAGAGACAGGTGTCTGTGGTGAGACGAGGCAGCTTCGGATCGCCAGAGCAGCCCTTCACTTCTGGGAGGAGCCGTGTATCAGTGGAAGCAAAGGTTCCGGTACCGTCTTTTTTTCGGGTTGTCAGATGAAATGTATCTTTTGTCAGAACAGCCCCATCGCAACCGGCGACATAGGAAAAGTCATCGAAAATGAGCGCTTAAGTGAGATCTTTTTTGAATTGAAAGAAAAAGGGGCAAACAATATCAACCTTGTGACACCGGATCATTTCCTGCCGCAGATCGTGCGAGCCATAGAGCGGGCACGGGCGCAAGGGTTTGATCTGCCTTTTGTATATAATACAGGAAGCTATGTGACGGTAGATGCGTTAAAACAATTGGAAGGATTGATTTCCGTCTATCTGCCGGATTTTAAATATATTGATTCCCGCAAAAGCCTTGCCTATGCAAAGGCGGAACAATACCCACAGGTTGCCAAGCTTGCCATCGCGGAGATGGTGAGACAGGTGGGGGAGCCGAGGTTTTATGAACGGGGCGAAGAGACGCTGATAGAGCGCGGTGTGATCGTCAGACATCTGCTGTTGCCGGGAGGACTCGGCGACGCAAAACAGATCGTCCGATATCTCCATGAGACCTATGGAGACCGGATCTATATCAGTCTGATGAATCAATACACCCCGGGAGAAGGGGTACGAAATCATCCGGTTTTATCGAAGCGGGTGAAAAAAAGAGATTATGACTCACTGGTGGATTACGCCATTGCTTTGGGCGTGGAGCAGGCATATATCCAGGAGGGTGAGACAGCAAAAGATAGTTTTATTCCGGCCTTTAATTATGAAGGCGTGGAAAAGCAGCAATAGAAAGTGGAGGAATTATGTCAACATATCAGGATGATGAATTTAAAGAAATCGTAGAAGGCGAGGTTGTCGACGACAAGAGCGACAAAGATGAAAAAAAAGAGGAAAAAAGCGAAAAACGATGCTACATCTGTCACAGACCGGAGAGTGAAGTGGGCACACTTTTAAGTATCCAGAACAATATGTGCATCTGCAGAGACTGTATGCAAAAGACCATTGACAGCATGAATCAGTTTGGCTTTCCAACGGGAGATCAAGGCGGGTTTAATTTTGGCGGGATGCCGAACATCAGTATGATCAATCTGGCGGATCTGGCAGGCATGATGCCGGGTGCGCAAAAGATCAAGAAGAAAAAACCGAAGCCAAAGAAGGATGTTCAGCCTGTGCTTGACATCCATTCCATTCCGGCACCTCACAAGATCAAGGCTGCATTGGATGAGCATGTGGTAGGTCAGGAACGGGCAAAGAAGATCATGTCCGTTGCCGTCTACAACCATTACAAACGGATCTTCTCGGAAAGTGAGAAAGATCAGGATGGAATTGAGATTGAGAAGTCTAATATGCTGATGGTTGGACCCACCGGATGCGGAAAGACCTATCTGGTAAAAACACTGGCACAGCTTTTGGACGTACCGTTAGCGATCACCGATGCGACTTCACTGACGGAGGCGGGATATATCGGTGATGATATTGAGAGCGTGGTATCAAAGCTTCTGGCAGCAGCAGACAATGATGTGGAGCGCGCGGAGCACGGAATCATTTTTATCGATGAGATCGACAAGATCGCAAAAAAGAAAAATACCAATCAAAGAGATGTCAGCGGTGAGTCTGTTCAACAGGGAATGTTAAAGCTTTTAGAGGGAGCCGAGGTGGAGGTGCCGGTTGGCGCATCCAGCAAAAACGCCATGGTTCCGATGACAATGGTCAATACAAAAAATATTCTGTTTATCTGTGGCGGAGCATTTCCGGATCTGGATGAGATCATCAAGGAACGTCTGAATAAAAATTCTTCCATGGGCTTTCAGGCAGATCTGAAGGATAAGTATGACAAGGAAGAAAACCTGCTCAAATATGTCACGGTAGAGGATGTGCGAAAGTTTGGAATGATCCCGGAGTTTATCGGCCGTCTTCCGATCCTGTTCTCGATGGATGCCCTGACCGAAGAGATGCTGGTGCGTATCTTAAAGGAGCCGAAGAATGCTATCACCAAGCAGTATCAGAAGCTGTTGTCCTATGATGAGGTCGCTTTGGAATTTGAAGAGGAAGCGCTTTTTGCGATTGCAAAACGGGCAAAAGAAAAAGAAGTCGGCGCCCGGGCACTGCGCGCGATCATTGAAGAATTTATGCTGGATATCATGTATGAGATTCCAAAGGATGACAACATCGGAAAAGTGGTGATCACCGCAGATTACATTGAAAATCACGGAAACCCGCGTATTATCATGAGAGGAACTCCTGAGATTGAAGGGTAGTCAGATTGGCACAAAATATTCATTGTTACATATACTGAGATAGGATGCCGTAGGTATCATAGAAGCAACCTTTTGGGGGAAACAGATATGGAAAATGAATATTGCCGCAACGCAGCCTATTCGAATGACTATTATGATTTTGTCCTGCTAGGCAACGAGCTTCCGATCGAAGTGCCTGAGGATGCCTGCCTGGAACGGGTGGATGCAGAGTATACCATCGGACATTTTCCGGCTGAGGGATTGCCGGCAACAAACTATGAGCAGTATGCATACAGCTCGATCCCGAAGCTTCTGGCGCCGATGGCAGAGACCGCTACCCGCGTGATGGAGGTCAGCGGGATCCTTCCGGTTCGAAATCAACCGGCACTGGGGATGACCGGGGCCGGGGTACTGATCGGGATCATAGACAGCGGGATCGATTATACCAATCCAATCTTTCGCTACTCGGATGGCAGCAGCCGGATCGTGGCGATGTGGGATCAGACGATCATGGAAGGCCCGGCACCGGAGCGTTTTTATTACGGCACGGAGTATTTGCAAAGCACGATCAATGAGGCACTTGCCTTGGACGATCCGCAAGCTTTCGTGCCGACGATGGATGAGAGTGGACATGGAACCGCGCTGGCAGCTCTCGCAGCCGGCGGGAACGGATATGACGGAGCCGCACCGGACAGTGAGCTTGTGGTCGTCAAGCTCAAACAGGCGAAACAGTATCTGCGGGAGTTTTATTTCGTAAAAGACGGCGCGACCGCTTATGCCAACACCGATGTCATGACGGCGGTCTCGTATGTGGAGCAGATCGCCACTCTGAGAAATCAGCCGGTGGTGATCGTATTCGGACTGGGAACGAATCATGGCAGTCACGCCGGCAATTCCAGATTGTCTGCTTATCTGGATACCGTGGCGCAGAGACGAAGCCGGGCGGTAGTGATCGCAACCGGAAATGAGGCAAATCAGAGGCATCATTTTTATGGTTCCGTAACAGGTCCCGATTCCTATCAGGAAGTGGAGATCGACGTGGGAAACAATGTCACCGGTTTTCAACTGGAATTGTGGAGTGAAGAACCGGAATTGTACGAGGTGGCGATCGTATCCCCCATCGGACAGCGGATTTCCCGGGTGGCGATCGATCGAGAAGGCCGCAATGAATTTTTCTTCCTATTAGAAGGAACGACCGTGACGGTGGATTACCGGATCGTCGGGAAGCGAAGCGCCAACCAGTTGATCTATATCCGCTTTGACAAACCTTCCGTCGGTATCTGGAAGCTGGTGGTCTATCCGAAGAATTTCATCAACGGACATTTTGATATCTGGCTTCCATTGTCTGAGTTTCTGACCGGAGAAGTGGTATTTTTGCAGTCAAATCCGGATACGACACTGACGGTCCCTTCCGCGACGCGCGTGCCGATGACGGTGGGAGGATACAATTCGGCAAATGATTCCATCTATATGGCTTCCGGACGCGGCTATACCTTAAGCGGTGCCGTCAAGCCGGATTTTGTGGCACCGGCGGTTGAGATTCTGGGCCCTGCGGGAGAAGAACTGACGGGAACCAGTTATGCGGCAGCGATCACGGGCGGTGCCGCGGCGCTTTTTATGGAATGGGCGATCGTTCGCGGCAATGATGTGACTGCAAATTCCGTGGATGTAAAAAATGAGCTGATCCGCGGATGCGTACAGACACCGGGGCGGCTCTATCCGAACCGGGAGTGGGGATATGGGAAATTGAATCTGGAGCAGACCTTTTACCGTCTGGCGGGATTTCCATAACTTTCTTTTATTAGAAAATCATAAGCTGTCTTTTTTGTTGGTTTACATCTTCGCATGCTTATGGGTATAATAAAAACGATTCTGGTTGTGTTTTTTGATTTGTTATGATATAAACAAGGTAAGTGAGTCAGAGAGTAAGAAAGTAAAGGAGTCACGTCATATGAGTTACCGTTTGTTATTGCTGGGAAGCAATGAGAACCTGATAAAGGAATTCCTTTCCGGAAAAACGGAGACATTGGAATGTCTGACCAGTTCACATCATATTCCGGACATAGAGGGACATTTGAAATACTTTGAACCGGATGCGGTGGTACTTTGTCTGTTCAAGGTGAAACAGTTTGATATTGTAAATCTGGATGAGATTTCCGCAATACTGAGAAATAAGGATCTTCCGCTCATTACCATAGGAAATGCATTTTCATGTGGAGAATTTGAACGGGCCAGCAGGGTTCTGGTGAACCTGGCGATACAGGAAAGTGACAACATGCAGAAGGTCTTTAATCAGATCTTTTTCTATATTCGTCAGCAGAAGGTGACACAGCAGCAGAGGCAGCAGCAGCAGGAGATCCGGTTTGGTATCAGCGAACAGCCGGTGGATCTGGAGGTGCATCCGGATCAGGAAAACAAGAAACGCATTCTTGTCGTGGATGATGATGCGGTGATCCGGACGCTGCTGCAGAAGCTTCTTGGAAAAAAATATGATGTCACCACTGTTGCCAGCGGAAGGGAAGCATTGAGCTTTTTGGAAGTGGTCAAAACGGATCTGGTGCTTTTGGACTATGAGATGCCGGAAGAGAACGGCGCTCAGGTGTTGCTGCAGATCAGGGAGCGCCAGGGGTTGATGGATCTGCCGGTGATCTTTTTGACCGGAGTATCGGAAAAAGAAAAGATTTTGGAAGTACTGTCTCTAAAGCCGCAGGGATACTTGTTAAAACCGATCCAGCCGGCAGATCTTCTGCGTGAGATTGGAAGCACATTCAATGAAGAGTAACCGCATCGACGAGGGATAAAAACAGTTGCAGAATATGAGTAAAACAACGAAATATCTACAAAACTTTATATGGATATTATTGGCAGCGCAGATTCTACTGGTGGTCATCATCGGATCTTTTTTTCAGGTGGATGATGTCACACTGACCAACGGAACGTATTATATTCTGTCCGAGGGCTGGACGATGACACGTTCGGATGGCACTTCGGAGCAGATCTCCCTGCCCTATGAGGGCGAATCCAAGGCCGGAGAGATCCTGACTTTGGAGGGCGTGATTCCCCGAAAATACGAGGGAAAAACGATCCGGTTTTTTACATCGGATGAAACGCTTCAGGTATTCATGGACGGAACACCGATCTACAGCTTTGGTGTGAGAGACCGGCGATTGTTCGGACAAACGCCGGGAAGTGTGGAGAATTATATTGATCTGCCAAAAAAATTTACCAACGGCAAGATTCAGATCGTGCTCAGTTCTCCGTACGAGAATAAAGCTGCGTCCATCAGTAATATCTATATCGGTAACCGGGATATTCTGATTGTAAACACGTTACAGAAGCATCTGAGTCAGGTGTTCTGCAATCTGGTGATGCTCATCTGTGGTGTCATCTTCATGATCCTCATCGCGATCCAGATGAGGGGAAAGAGGGATACGGATGGAATCGAGTATTTGATCGCGTTCAGTTTGTTACTTGGTATCTATTATTTTATCCAGACCAGAATACTCAGCTTTTTCTATGGGAATCAGACGCTTTATGCCACGGCTGCTTATCTGATCATTCAGCTCCTGCCGTTGTTCTTGGTCTCCTATTACAAAAATGCATATTTCAGAAAAGCTGATCGCTTACTGAATGCGCTGCTTTTGATCGGTTATGTGAATGCGGTTGCGCAGCTGCTGCTTCAGGTTACAAATGTGATGGATCTGGCGCGTATGCAGTACATGACCGGTTTGTATTTGAGCGTGGTTCTTGTTGTATTGATCTGGTGTATGATCCGTATGAGATCCGACGGCGGTCAAAGCCATGTGTATATTCAGTGGGAAGCTTTTGCGCTTGTCATTCTTGTGTGTATGGGGGTGATCGATGGACTTTTTTGTCTGATCGCGCGTGAATATGAGGCCGGTACATACAGTCGGATCGGCTTTACTGTTTATCTCCTGATCGAGGCATTTATTCACCTGCGCAAGGTTGCGCTTGGATATGCGGATTCTGTCAATGAGAATATCCGTTATGAAGAACTGGAAAAACATGTGCAGTTAGAGGAACTGCATGCGGAGATCGGTGTCGCACCGGATGCGAGAATCCTTCTGATGGATGATTTTGAGATGAATCAGAAGCTGATGGTGGGACTTTTGAATCAGACCAAGATCCGGCTGGATATCGTGACTACGGGAAAAGAATGTATCGAGTCTGCCGGAAAAAATAAATATCATCTGATCATTTTAGATAACCAGGTGGAGGATATGGAATCCAAGGATATCTTAGCCGGTATCCGGGAACAGGAAGGCAGTCTGAATGAAAAGACGCCACTGGTATTGCAGACAAATAATACCGGTGCTATCACGGTGGAGTGGCTGCGGGAAATGGGCTATGACGCCTGTCTGGCAAAGCCGGTAGAAGAATCGGATCTGATGCAGCTTTTGGTGGATTTTATTCCAAAAGAGTTGATGCTGAGTCCGGAGGCAGCCCTTGCAAGAGAAAAGCAGCAGACAAAGAAAAAGCAGGAGCAGCAGGATGCCGAGCAGGAGGCAATGCTGGCAGAGATTTTGGTGGTGGATGATGACGCAGTCAACCGAAAGGTGGCGGAAAAGATTCTGAAGCGTCGCTATCGCGTCACCAGTGTGGCGTCCGGTATGGAAGCACTGGAGTATGTGAAGGAGCACACGCCGGATCTGATCCTTCTGGATCTTTTGATGCCTGAAATGGATGGACAGGAAGTCTTAAAGAGATTGAAGGATGATGATGCCACCGTGGATATTCCGGTTATCATTCTGACGGCCGAGACGGATCAGAATGTGCAGGTTCAGCTGTTAAAAGAAGGCGCGGTGGATTTCATCACCAAGCCGTTTATCGCAGAGCTGATGATGCAGCGACTGAGTCGGGCGCTGTCTTCAGAGACATTGAAAAAGGATCTGATGCAGGATGTGAGCCAGAAAACGGATCAGCTGATTCGACTGACCGATCAGATCATGCTGACACTGGCAGGCACCATCGATGCGAAAGACAAATATACCAATGGTCATTCGCTTCGCGTGGCACAGTATTCGAAGGAGATGGCCGCGGTACTTGGAAAGAGCAAAAGTGAGCAGGAGGATATTTATAAAGCAGGACTTTTGCATGATATCGGAAAGATCGGCGTTCCGGATGAGATCATCAATAAGACGACCAAGCTGACAGATGAGGAATATGCGATCATCCAATCGCACCCGTCCATCGGAGGCGATATTCTGGAAAATATTACTGAGATGCCGAATCTGAAGATCGGTGCCAGATGGCACCATGAGAAATATGACGGAACCGGCTATCCGGATCATCTCAAAGGCGATGAGATACCGGAATGGGCAAGGATCATCGGCGTGGCGGATGCCTATGATGCGATGGCTTCCAAACGAAGCTATCGTGATGTATTGCCGCAGGCGGTTGTCCGGGAGGAGATCGAAAAAGGAAGCGGTACACAGTTTGATCCGGTTGCAGTGGAAGCGATGCTGCAGTTGATCGATGCGGATAAAGATTACGATATGCGAGAAAAATAGGAGATGCGGATGCATCTCCTATTTCATATCATAGGGAATCTCGTGCTGTGAGAGAAATTTTGCAACCAGTCCGTCCCAATACTGATCAAAGGAATGATCCATGGAAAAGGTCTTGTAGCTGCATGCACTGGTCAGTGTCATTCGTCCCTCTTTAAAGGTGATGTTCATAAATGCGGCACCGATATCCTGCGGGGTAAAAACGGACTGACTTTTGTCCAGAGTATTGCGAAGATTATCCGGAGAGAGCATCAGGACAAATTTCATCGAAAGGGGCGTATGCTTTCCTTTGATGAGTTCAAAACAGGTCGGCCGAAATCTGCCAAACGGCAGATATTCCAGATCGGACAGCTCTTCTGCTTCCGGCTCGTCTGCTCCGTAAAATTCCCGGTGGATATGCCCGTCGATCTCATAGGAGATGGCGGCGCAGATGGAAGCTTCGGATAATAAAAAGTGATCAAACAGATCGCTTTTTAACAGCTTTTGCATAAATTGTTTTTGATCGGTAATTAAAAATGATTTCATAAAGTAAGCATATCATATGTATTATTTTTTGAAAATATAGAAAAAAGACTTTTCAAATAAATATATATATGTTATTATCACGTGGTAATAAATACTACATGACGACAAAACTGAAAAAACAGAATCTGATTTTTGGAACAATATAGAAAAAGGTACTAAAAAGGTACTTAGTTAGATGGAGGAAGGACATGAGCTATAAGATTATTATTGACAGCTGCGGTGAGCTGACAGCCGATCAGAAAATGGATTCCCATTTTGAAAACGTGGCATTGCAGTTAGATGTGGATGATTATCATATTTTGGATGATGAGACGTTTAACCAGCAGGAATTTTTACAGAAAGTGAAGGAAAGCCCGAACTGTCCGAAATCCTCCTGTCCGTCACCGGATAAGTATATCGATGCCTTTGGAGAGGATGCCACGCATATTTATATCGTGACATTATCCTCACAGCTTTCCGGCTCCTACAACAGCGCGGTGCTGGCCAAACAGATGTATGAGGAAGGGCAGCAGGAGAATGGCGATATGCCAAGACAGATCCATGTCTTTGATTCCAGATCCGCTTCCATTGGCGAGACCTTGATCGGAATGAAGGTGCAGGAACTGGAAGAGGCAGGAGAAAGCTTTGAAACGATCGTGGAATCAGTAGAGAATTATATCGAAGAGATGAATACATTTTTTGTTCTGGAAACCCTGGAGACCCTGCGCAAAAACGGACGTTTATCCAATATCAAGGCCATGATTGTCAACGTGCTGAATATCAAGCCGATCATGGGTTCCACCAATGAGGGAACGATCCAGGTGCTCGGTCAGGCAAGGGGGATGAATAAGGCATTGGACAGCATGGTGCAAAAGATCATTGCAACGACAAAAAACTGTGAAGAAAAGATACTGGCGATCTCTCATTGCAACTGCCCGAAACGCGCTGAGAAGGTCAAGGAGCAGATTGAAAATATGGCAAAATTCAAAAAGATCATCATACTGGAAACCGCCGGTGTCAGCTCCATGTATGCCAATGATGGCGGTGTCATCGTCGCAGTCTGAAAATGAGGAAAAATATAGACGAAAAAGCAAGGCCAGCCTTGCTTTTTTTGTGCTCAAAATTTATAATCTTAGATAAAATGATAGAAGCAGGTTTGGTAGGAGAATGGGCATTGAGTGAGAGTTTTAAGAGCGGTAGCTTTCAGGTAGAAGCAGACAAGCAAAAGCTTCGTCTGCAGATGAAAAAGATCAGAAATGAGATGGATATCGAAAGGCGCGACCAATGTTCGGGACAGATCTGCGAGAAGCTGGCAAAAAACGAGCTTTTTTTGCAGGCTTCGTATATCTGTTTTTATGCACCGCTCGGAAGTGAAGTCGATGTGTGGCCCCTTTGGGAAAGGGCGCGTGCC
>JALEJB010000044.1 GCA_022768825.1 Lachnospiraceae bacterium | reverse complement strand
CGCTTATCATCGCCATAAAGCTTTTGCGGCAACTCCGGTGTAATGTCATATTGGAGTTCCACATCCTTTTCACCGATCCTGTTTAAAAAGATCAGCCGCAGATCGTGAAGCAGGTGCATCGGCTCATACGCCGCTTCTATGATCTCCATTTTTCCGGACTCGATTTTGGAAAAATCAAGGATATCATTGATGATGGTGAGCAATGCATCCCCCGAACTTTTTATACTGTTGAGGTACTCCTTTGCAGTCGGCGGCAGATCCTCTCGCAGAAGGATATCCGTCATTCCCACAATGGCATTCATCGGTGTTCGTATCTCGTGTGACATATTTGATAAAAACTGCGATTTCGCCTCATTTGCCTGATCTGCGCGCTCCTTTTCTTCCTTCAGCATTTCCATCAAAAGCACATCCGGACTCTCCACCGTCAAAAAGAAAGCAAGATTAATAAGCGTCAGACCCATACCGCTGATCAGCAGTGTCGGAATTAACGACTGAAAAGCCAAAACCACCAGCTGGATCAGAAAAGCAAGCATTACAACATATCTCTTTTTCTCATTAATTTCTTTCCAATGGCGCAGGATATTTGTAAACATAAAGATCATGTAAAACACCACGATGCCATGCACGGTAAAGACCGCTGCGCCCCATGAGTAATTACCTTTTGATGTCTGCACATATTCCATCGGACCGAACACAAGACCAAGCCACGCAACCCATACGGGTATGGATGCGAGCCAGATCCTTTTTTTGCTTACATTATCATTATAGATCAGCACCAGACTATACATATAGCAGATGAATATTTCCAGAATCATACTCCCAAGAAAAAGCGTGTGAAAGAGTCTGTTTGCCCATGCAGGTACTGTATCCAAATGATTCACCGTGTAAACCGTGACCATATCAAAGACCAGATGAACTATCATCGTCCCAATCGATGCAGAAAAAATGATATGCGCGTAAGAATGAACACGCTTTGCCTGAAAATAAATTGCTGCCACAAACAATATGATGATCAGGCAACAGACCTGTAGTTTTACCATTTTGTTTTCTCCAGTAACGCCAATCCCTCGTACATATCCTGTCCGAGTATCTCCTGCGTTTTTGCAAAATCATATTTCTCATGGAGCTTATCATGAACAGACAAAAATGCTTTTTTTCCATGTTTTTTTACAAACATCGCCTGTGCTTTTGCCGCATTGGCACCATCATTTTCCGGAGTGTAAAATCCTTTCGTGCAGGTTTCGATTTCTTCACACTCATAGCAGCCATCTATGTTCTTGTTCTGACAGCAGGCTGCATTTGGGCATTTCTTATCGGGCATACACGTCGCAAACGAACACACATTGTACGCTGTTCTGCAAGATCCACACCACTGACCTAAAAAGCAGTGATTACAGGAAAATCCGCAATATGCGATCGGATCTACTCCCTTACGGGCCAGCTTACACAGTTTGTTCTTAATCCGCTGCATCGCCTCAATATGCATGATCCAATGCCTGCAAAATGGCATCTTAATGAGCCCTCGTATATCCTTCTTGCACCAGTAATCGATCAGCCATCCTGCGTTCTCATCCGGACTTACACATTGGGATTCCAGCAGTCTGTTCCTGTCCTCATCCCCAAAGCGCCTTTTCATCTGCTGATCGTCCAGTTTCTGCAACATCTCATTCGTCGACAGCATCACGTCTTTTGCATACGCGTAAAGACTGTCCACATCCAATTTCTTGGAAAACTCTGCCAGGCCCTCCCCTTTCAGCTCATTTCCGGTCGTGATGATATCGCAGCCGATTTTCTCCCTGTATCCGCCCGAGAATAAGATCTGCTCATCATCTTGTATCAATGTATGTGCCACAATATCTTCGATCCGGAAGATATGCCAGATGGAGTATGCAAGCGTCTTGCTGTGATAGCCATTTGCACCTGCAAAAGGCATTTGAGTAAATGCCTCCCTGGGAAAACCATTTACGATCTGTGTAATCTGCTCAAATAGTTCGCTTCGAAATTCTATGAGCAGCTTGATACCCGCTTTGTAGGTAGTCTCTTTTCCAATCATTTGCTGTATCGTTTTATTTTTTTCAGACCAATCCTTATTCATTTGTACATTCTCCTTCCTCAATGCGTCAGACATCTAAAGCTTATGGTATTAGTGGTAGTTCGTAATATAGAAAATCCGTCCATCCGGTATTCTCTGCATAAAGGTTCAGCTTTCCCCGGTACGCAAATCCAAGTTTTTCATACATATGCTGAGCAGGAATATTTGATGCCAGCGTATCAAGACGGATTGCTTTCTTTCCTTTTTCCATTGCAAGTGAAATGATTTCTGCCATCATTCTTTTTGATACACCTTTTCCCTGATATTCAGGAGTTACTGTAAAAATATGTAAGGAAGCCACCTCATCATCTTTCAGATTTTGACTCCAGATAACCGCATGATAATCCTCCCCCTGATACATTGTAATCGCTGTCATACCTGCAACATTTTGCCCATCCATAAACAAATACATTTCCTGTCCGTCTATATAAGATTGGATCATTGCATCTGTAGGATGCTGTCCATAAATCCATCGAGCATGGACATTCATGTCTTTTGTATGCTCAATTACCTCTATATATTTCTCTCTTACAACGGCAAGATTGCCCGCTAATGCCAATTTCATACTCATAATATGTCACAAATTATTCCTTTCTTCTCTCCCGGATGAAATATTTGTAGCTACTCCAACAGAAACATAATTGTCAAAAATGGCTTTGAGATCCGTTCCCTCCGACGCTTCATAATTTCGAATCCCCTCTACCATGTATGAAATCCTTTCTTCCGAAACCTTGGTTTCAATGTACTGATCCTTATAAAATTCATCTGTTGATACCGCTCTGTCATATAGAATTCCCTTACACTCTGCCAATCCGCAGCCGGGAAAATTCACATTCCAAATCTGATTGATCGCTAGCGTTCTGTTTAATAACACGGCTATTATTTCCTTCAAATACCGATCTGTGACTTCATGGTTCTCACAAGCCTCTTCGGAAAAGGCAATCGTATGTATTCTTTGGAAGGCTGCTTCGAATGCTGCACCTGCCGTCGCAGAATACTGCAAATCGGATGCAGCATTATATCCATAATTGATTCCCGAAAAAACATGATCCAGTTTCCCCGGTACGATATTCAATACCCCGATTCTTACACAATCAGCAGGTTTTCCGTCGCACGCATATGCGTGTACTCCCGGCACTGGGAAATCCACTTTCCAAGCCTCTATATGATGTCTTAATGTAATACTATGCGACATTGCACTTCTCTGACTATCCGGAGCAACTACCCACACTTCGCCGAATTCCACCGCAGTTCTCGCAAGACGAACAATCCCGTCTGCATCTATTCCGTCATCATTTGTGATCAATATCTTTTTCATTCGTTTATCCTCATTTCGCCCAACAAAATTAAGCTATTTAAAGCTTATACTGCATAAAATTTTCATTATGCACAAAACCAAAGTCTGTATACAGCTTAACACCCATTTCAGAAGCTGTTATTTGTATCGTTCCACATCCATACTCTTTCGCATCCTTAATCACACGGGATAATAATTCCTTCGCAATACCTTTTCTTCTGTAATCAGGATCTGTATACATGCTGGACAGTAATCCCATCTTTCCACTCGGGCATCCGAAATACGGTGGTTTCTCAACAAATGACATTCCACTGGTTCCGATCATCGTATTTCCATCAAGAGCGATCCATGATACGAAGGTTCCTTCTGCCATATGACGCTGATAATAATCCTTCAATGCAGGCACTAAATCAATTTCTTCCTTAGCTCCTTCCTCCCGAAGCTGATGTATTCTCTTATCAATAAAATTGTCTAATTCCTTCTCTGTAAGTCTTTTATATTCTATTTTCATTTACACATTCTCCATCTACAATTAATCTGATTTGTTGCTCATTCCATCTTTTCTTTTCAGTTTTTCTCCGATTCAGCGATATTGTTACTTCATCGTATTTTCTTTGAATAAACGTTCCTTTACTTCTTCTGTGATTCTCAAATTTGTAGCACGATCAGACCACACAAAAGACACGGAATCAGGCCCAGCACCATACCAATCATCGAATGAACGACATGATATTTCTTCTGATGGTACGCTTGATCCATATGCTCCGTCCCCGGCAGGCGGATACGCTTTATATTCGCGAATAACACCCAATCAAGAAAGAAGCAATCATACCAGTCTACCAGAAACCAGATCCCATAGCTTGCAAGAAACGCAGTCCGAAAATCATCTGCTCCCGCCAACAAAACCAAGCCAACAAAGACTGCCAA
>JALEJB010000234.1 GCA_022768825.1 Lachnospiraceae bacterium | reverse complement strand
TCTGCTGCAACGGTTACGTTCTCAAGAAGTGCGTTTCTCTTGATTGCATTGAAAATGTCCGGCTCAGACTCTTTGTCCAGTCCGATTACCTTTGCATAACATCCACCCTCGAAGTTGAATACGCCGTTGTCATCCCAGCCGTGCTCATCGTCACCGATCAGAAGACGCTTCGGATCAGTTGACAGTGTGGTCTTACCTGTTCCTGACAGACCGAAGAAGATTGCGGTGTTCTCACCGTTCATATCTGTGTTGGCTGAGCAGTGCATAGAAGCGATGCCCTTCAGTGGTAAGTAGTAGTTCATCATTGAGAACATACCCTTCTTCATCTCTCCGCCGTACCATGTGTTGATGATTACCTGCTCGCGGCTTGAGATATTGAAAGCAACACAAGTCTCAGAGTTTAATCCTAACTCTTTGTAGTTCTCAACCTTTGCTTTTGAAGCATTGTATACGATAAAGTCCGGTGTAAAGTCTTTTAAATCGTCCTCAGACGGAATGATGAACATGTTCTTTACAAAGTGAGCCTGCCAAGCAACCTCAACGATAAAACGAACTGCCATACGGGTATCTTTGTTTGCTCCACAGAAAGCATCTACAACGAAAAGTCTCTTGTTGGAAAGCTCTTTCTTTGCAAGCTCTTTTACAGTTGCCCATGTCTCCTCTGTCATCGGATGGTTGTCGTTTGGATACTCTTTGGAATCCCACCATACGGTGTCCTTTGAATTCTCATCCATTACGATATATTTATCTTTCGGAGAACGTCCTGTGTAGATACCGGTCATAACGTTGACTGCACCAAGCTCTGTCTCCCGTCCTACTTCATATCCCTCAAGACCTGCTTTGGTCTCTTCCTCGAATAAAGTCTCGAAGGAAGGATTGTAAACAACTTCAGTTGTTCCGGTAATGCCATACTGACTTAAATCGATTGTTGCCATCTTTTTTACCTCTTTTCTTATTTTTGTATACTACTCGTGAACCACAGATTTTTGTGGTAAAACGCAGATGTGTGTTTGACCTTACGGTCATTCGGTGACGTGATCCAAAACGAAAACCAACTTTCACCTCTTAATACCTTAGTATACATAATTTTATTGAAATTGCAAGATTACAAAACAAGGTATTTTAAAAAA
>JALEJB010000024.1 GCA_022768825.1 Lachnospiraceae bacterium | reverse complement strand
GATAAGAGGAAATGCGATGGCAGAAAAGACAACCTATTATGTGATTAAAGAGAAGGCTGTCCCGGAGGTTTTGTTAAAGGTGGTAGAAGCCAAACGCCTTCTGGAGTCCGGACGTGCGTCATCTGTTCAGGATGCGGTGGAACGTGTGGATATCAGCCGGAGCTCTTTTTATAAATACAAAGACGATATTTTTCCGTTTCATGATAATGCTAAGGGACGAACAATTACACTGGTCATACAGTTGGACGATGAGCCCGGTCTGTTGTCATCCATTCTTCGGATCATTGCGGATGGCAATGCGAATATACTGACGATTCATCAGAGTATACCGGTCAATGGAATCGCATCGCTGACCTTGAGCATCGAGATCCTGCCGCAGACGACAGATGCGAACCGGATCATGGAAGCAATTGAAGCCAAAGATGGCGTTCACTATTTAAAAATATTAGCTAGGGAGTGAGAAACAAATGGTAAAAGTAGCAGTAATGGGATACGGAACGATCGGTTCCGGTGTTGTAGAGATTCTTGAGCAAAATAAGCAGCGGATCAAAAAGACTTCCGGTGAGGACGTAGAAGTAAAATATGTGTTAGATCTTCGCGAGTTTGAGGGAGATCCGATTCAGAGTAAAATCGTACATGACTATAAAGTGATCGCAGAAGACCCGGAGATCAGTGTGGTAGTGGAGACAATGGGTGGCGTCGAGCCGGCGTTTACATTTGTAAAGGCGATGCTTGAGGCCGGAAAAAATGTCACGACCTCCAACAAAGCGTTGGTAGCCGATAAAGGTGCCGAGCTGATCGCGATTGCAGAACAAAAGAATGTCAACTTCCTGTTTGAAGCCAGCGTAGGCGGCGGTATTCCGATCATCCGTCCGCTGATGAGTTCGATCACAGGAGATGAGATCGTAGAGATCAGTGGTATCGTCAACGGAACGACCAACTATATGCTGACGAAGATGACCGCAGAGGGACTGGAATTTGATGATGTGTTAAAAGAAGCACAGGCAAAGGGCTATGCGGAGAAGGACCCGACTGCGGATATCGAGGGATATGACGCGTGTCGTAAGATCGCCATTCTGACCTCGGTTGTCTGCGGACAGCAGGTGAATTATGAGGATATTCACACCGAAGGAATTACAAAGATCACGGCAACCGATATCCTGTATGCAAAAGAGATGAATCGCGCCATCAAGCTGCTTGCGACCAGCAGACAGACAAACGAAGGTTATGTGGCGATGGTTGCGCCGTTTTTGATTCCGCAGGATCATCCGCTTTACAATGTCAATGATGTTTTTAATGCAATCTTTGTAAAAGGAAATATGCTTGGAGATTCGATGTTCTACGGAAGCGGAGCAGGAAAGCTTCCGACTGCCAGTGCGGTCGTTGGCGATATCGTGGATATGGTCAAACATATGGGCAAACACATTATCCTGAATTGGGATGCTACGCCGATGGTTCTTGCTGATTACAAGAAGTGTGAGTCAAAATTCTTTGTCCGCACCAAAGCATCCAAGGAAGAGATTTCCAATATTTTTGGAAAAGTAGAGTTCGTGGACGTAAAGTCGCTTGCGGATGAGATTGGTTTTGTGACGGAGCAGATGACAGAGGCTGCCTATGAAGAGAAGGCTGCAAAACTTCCGGATCTCCTGCAGATGATCCGTCTGGCATAAATTGCAAGGAGAAATGTGAAGGTGGATTTTTGGTCAAATGAACAAAACCCGAATCAGAGCAATGAATATCAGAACAGACCGCCTGTGAGACCTGGCAATATGATGGAACTGGCAGCATGTATTTTGGGATATGTTGCCATCGCAACGACATGCTGTATCTATCTGTCCCTCGTCTGCGGCGGTCTTGCGGTTATTTTGGGATTGCTTTCCAGAGGAAAAAATAAAAAGCTGCCGGATCGGGCGCGTATCGCCGTGACCACGGGTGCTGTCGCGATGATTGCAACGGTTTGCATGACGGCATTTATGTTTGCGACGACGATACGCCAATATGGCAGCATTGATAACTTTATGAAAACTTATATGGAGACGGTAGAACAATTATCACCGGGCCTGGAAACGAATACTGATGGTATCTAAAAGCTCCAGCAGATCGGTGTGACAGATCAACTGTGCGCCAAGCTTGATGGCATAGTTGACAGCGAAGATGATCAGACCTGTCACGATGATGGAGCTGTGATAATGCAGACCGATCCGCAGACGATGGTGCGAAAAACGTTCGATGCTCTGAGAAATTATAAACCATAGCAGAATCAGGGTGGCATATAATACGATCGGGTGGTATAATAGGGATATCCATACATGCCCGTGCATCAATGCGACCACCGCGCGAGTGCCGCCGCATCCCGGACAAATATATCCGGTAAGTGTGCGCAGGACGCATGGCAGCCGAAGAAGGACGCAATGCTCGCGCAAAATGGTAAACAGCTTGAACAACGGGGCTGCGGCGATCAGCAGGATCAGGCTGATGATATATAGTTGATCTTCATTGGTTTGTGTCTGCTTTTTCATAAGGATAAGTGTAGCGAATAACAGGGAAACCGTCAACGACAAGTTTTTAGAGAATTGCGAAACTCATGAACTGCGTAAATAGGGAATACGTAGCCACATGTATCTGACAGGTACTTTGGAGCGGCTGGTACTTAGTGACCGTATTTTGGTCACTTATGTACCACTGCCAGCGACAAGTAGCGAAAGCGTGAGGAGAAACCCATATGAACGAAGTTCATATTTGCATGGTTTCGACGGTATGCCGCCGAGTGTATGCGAGGGGGCAACACAACTCTGTGATACATGTGCTCGTATGACCAAAAATGCAACATTAATTGAGTTTCGCAAACGTCTAACGACAAGTTTTGTCAGAAAGGAGAAAGACTATGGGTATCAGTGGAATATCAGGAAGTTCGTATCCGTATCAGAACCATCTGAACAAAATCAATACCTCTCAAGAGAAAACGGCAAATGTCAAGCCGGGTTACAAGTCGTCTCCGGCAGAATGCGAGACCTGTAAGGGGCGGAAATATCAGGACGGCTCCAATGAATCGGATGTATCCTTCAAGGCACCGGGACATATTTCGCCACAATCCAGTGCGGCTGCTGTACGTGCCCATGAGCAGATGCATGTCACCAATGCCTATCAAAAGGCTGCCGAGAAAAACGGACAGGTAAAATCCGCTACAGTGACCTTGCAGACTGCGATCTGCCCGGAATGCGGAACCAGTTATGTGGCGGGTGGACAGACAAAGACAAGTATTTCGTATCCAAATGCGACGAATCCATATCAACAGAACAAAAAGGCACTGGATGCGCTTGCGCTTCGCGGTTCCAATGTGGATTATGTTGCCTGATCAAGGGTACGACAGGAAGGATATAACACATGGAGCGTTCCAATAGTGAGTTGAAAGATATGGCAAGAGGTATGCTGTGTGGCCGTTATGGGCTGGTGATCGGCGCGATGCTGCTGGCATCGTTGATCCCGAGCGTGCTTTTGGTGCCGTTTCAGTATTTATATGAAGGGCAGAGTCAGATTCCTTTACAGCGTGTGATTTGGATCGTTGTAAATATTTTGGTGTACCTGCTCCAGATGATGTTTATGACAGGTTTGATGCACATTCATCTAAAAGTCGCATATGGTCTGCCGGCAAAGATCTCAGATATCTTCTGGATCTGTAAAAACAGACCGGACCGCGCACTGTTGGGTGGGCTTTTGTTTGGATTGATCGAGATGGCACCGTTTGCGCCTGCGCTCGCCCTGGTGTACCGGTATCACGGGGAACGCAGACAACTGGCAGTGATCATACTGCTGACCATTGCCGGGGCAATGCTTTCGATTTATTTTTCTTTTCAATATGCATTTGTTTTTGCGGCTTATGCAGACAGCGGGTCAGTTGATATGCTTGAGGCATTCCGGATCAGCGCATCGCTGATGGAAAACGCAAAGTGGAAGCTATGCAAGATGTATATCAGTTTTATCGGATGGGGACTGTTGTGCGTGGCCACACTGGGGATCGGTGTATTGTGGGTGAGCCCCTATTTGTCGCAGGCGACCATTAATTTTTATTTGGAACAAAAGCATGTATTCGATGTCAAAATAGAACTGAGAAGCGAAATGAAAAAATAACATATGGTATACATTGCCGCAGGATCTGCGGCATTTTTTCTGAAAAAACATAGTAAGGAGAATGGGATGGACATTATTACAAAGATTGCGGAAGAACTTGGAGTTGGAAGAAAACAGGTGGATGCAGCGGTGAAGCTGATCGACGAGGGCAACACGATCCCGTTTATTGCCAGATACCGGAAAGAGGCGACCGGTGCCTTGAATGATGAACAGCTTCGTGCGCTGCATGAGAGACTGACTTATCTGCGTAATCTGGAAGAAAAGAAGGAACAGGTGCTGACTACGATTGAGGAACAGGGAAAACTGACAGACGAGCTGCGCGCGCAGATTTTGGCGGCAGAGACGCTGGTTGTGGTAGAGGATCTGTATCGCCCGTATCGTCCAAAGCGAAGAACCAGAGCGACGATTGCGAAGGAGCGCGGTCTGGAAGGGCTTGCGAATATTCTGGCTCTGCAGATGACGAACCGGACGATGCTGGAGGAAGCGGCAGAGTATGTGAATCCGGAAAAAGAAGTGGAAACCGCAGAGGATGCCTTGGCGGGAGCGATGGACATTGTGGCGGAGACAATATCGGATGAGGCAGATTACCGTATTCGCATCAGAGAGTTGACCTTTCGGCAGGGAATCGTGCACTCGACCGCCAAAAATGCAGAGGAAAAGTCGGTCTATGAGATGTACTACGATTTCACGGAGCCGGTGAAAAAGCTGGCCGGTCACAGAATTCTTGCCTTGAATCGCGGGGAGGCAGAAAAAATACTGACGGTAAAGCTGGAAGCACCGGAAGAAGAGATCCTGCGTTACTTAGAAAAACAGGTGATCACAAGGGATAATAAAAATACAGCGCCGGTATTAAAAGCTGTGATCGAGGACAGCTATCACCGGCTGATCGCACCGGCAATTGAGCGCGAGATCCGTGGTGATCTGACGGAAAAGGCAGAGGATGGAGCCATCGCTGTATTTGGAAAAAATCTCGGTCAGCTGCTGATGCAGCCACCTATCACAGGAAAAGTCGTACTTGGGTGGGACCCGGCATTTCGAACCGGCTGTAAGCTTGCGGTGGTAGACGGGACTGGAAAAGTATTGGATACAACGGTGATCTTTCCGACGGCACCGCAAAATAAAGTCGAAGAATCAAAAAAAGTTCTGAAAAAGCTGATCGAAAAATATGACGTATCGCTGATCTCTGTCGGAAACGGAACGGCGTCCAGAGAATCGGAGATGGTCATTGTTGAGTTGCTAAAGGAACTGAAGAAGCCGGTTCAGTATGTTATCGTAAATGAAGCAGGAGCATCCGTTTATTCGGCAAGCAAGCTTGCAACAGAGGAATTTCCAAATTTTGATGTGGGTCAGAGAAGTGCGGCAAGTATCGCAAGACGTCTGCAGGATCCGTTGGCAGAGCTGGTAAAGATCGACCCGAAGGCAATCGGTGTCGGACAGTATCAGCATGACATGAACCAGAAAAAGCTAGGCGAGGCTTTGGGCGGAGTCGTGGAAGACTGCGTCAATAAGGTGGGTGTCGATCTGAACACGGCAAGTGCCTCTTTGCTCGAATATATTTCGGGAATCAGTAAGACACTGGCGAAGAATATCGTAGCTTACCGGGAAGCCAATGGCCGTTTTGCCAGCAGGAATGAATTGTTAAAAGTGCCAAAGCTGGGACCGAAAGCCTACGAGCAGTGTGCGGGATTTCTCCGCATCTTAGGTGGGAATAATCCGTTGGATGCAACCAGTGTACATCCGGAGAGCTATGATGCGACAACCGGATTGTTGGAGGAGCTTGGCTATGAAAAAGGCACATGGACACCGGGTAAATTGAATGGACTGGCATCGAAAATCAAAAATAAAAAACAACTGGCACAGAATCTTGGAATCGGCGAGCTGACATTGGATGATATCGTAAACGAGCTGGAAAAACCGGCAAGGGATCCGAGAGAAGATATGCCGCGCCCGATCCTGCGCAGCGATGTGTTGGAAATGAAGGATCTGACCGAGGGCATGATCTTAAAGGGAACGGTGCGCAACGTCATTGATTTTGGCGCATTTGTGGATATTGGCGTGCATCAGGATGGTCTGGTTCACATCTCGCAGATCTGTGACCGCTATATTAAGCATCCCCTGGAGGCACTATCCGTTGGCGATGTGGTAGAGGTAAAGGTGCTGAGTGTGGATCTGGAAAAGAAGCGGATTGCTCTTACGATGAAAGGAATCTAATCTCTTTTTGGTTGCACCCAAAATTAAGAAATGCTATACTGACATCAAATAGGTAATTTGAGGGGATGATGTGGTGAACAAAGCAGAATTTGATATAAAGATGACAATTCGCGATATGTATCGCTTTAATCTCTATCATGCATATCACAACTCACAGGGAATCCTGTCCATCGTGCTGGCGATTATGATCTGCGTGATCGCGGTGCTGACCTGGGGCGACATCGACATGGCATACAGCGTGCTATATCTCTTTTTTGCGGGTGTGCTGTTACTGTATATTCCGGTTACACTTCGGGGAAAATCAAAACTGCAGGTGGAAAAGTCGCCGGTATTCAAACAGCCATTGCATTATGTGATCGACGAGCAGGGAATAACAACCTCCCAGGGAGATGCCAGTGCAACGATGCCTTGGAAACAGGTCTATAAACTGGTCAGCACAAAGCATGCAATTTTAGTATATGGAAGCAGAATCCGTGCCAATGTGATTCCGAGAGACCAGATCGGTGAACACTATGCAGTGATCTTTCAGCTGGCGAAGGAACACATGGACGGTAACCGTATGTTGATGAAAGAGAAATAATAATATGATATATGAGACATTTTCGCCGGAAGAGACCTTTGAACTTGGCAAAAAGCTGGGGGAAGAAGCAAAACCCGGTTTGGTATATACGTTGACCGGAGATCTGGGAGTGGGCAAGACGGTTCTTGCACAGGGGATTGCCGCCGGTCTTGGAATCGAAGAAGCAATCTGCAGCCCGACCTTTACAATTGTACAGGTTTATGAGGAAGGAAGGCTGCCATTTTATCATTTCGATGTATACCGTATCGGTGATATCGAAGAAATGGATGAGATCGGATACGAAGACTATTTTTACGGAGACGGATTATCTCTGATCGAATGGTCGAATCTGATACAGGAGATCCTTCCTGAAAAGCGAACGGATATTACGATAGAAAAAAATCTGGAAAAAGGCTTCGACTATCGAAAAATTACATTGCAGGAGCAACAATAAATTGTCATGAAAATATTAGCATTAGACAGCTCCGGGTTAGTGGCCGGTGTAGCTGTTGTAGAAGACGACAATCTGCTCGGTGAATACACCGTGAATTATAAAAAGACACATTCTCAGACATTACTCCCAATGCTGGACGTGGTGGCAAAGATGATCGAACTGGATTTAAATACCATTGACGCGATCGCAATCGCTGCCGGACCGGGATCCTTTACCGGGCTTCGCATTGGATCAGCGACCGCAAAGGGTCTTGGTCTGGCTTTGGACAAGCCGCTGATCGAGGTGCCGACCGTGGACGGTCTGGCCTATAATCTGTATGGAAATCAAAATTTGGTATGTCCCCTGATGGATGCAAGACGAAATCAGACCTACACCGGTCTGTATCAATTTGATGAGAACGGCATGCATACCCTGATTCCGCAATGCGTTGTTGGTATCGATGAGATGATCGGGCAGATTAATGATAGAAATCTGGCAGTTACATTTCTGGGAGATGGAGTGCCGGTTTTCAAAACATATATAGAAGAAAACTGCAAAGTAAAATTTGCTTTCGCACCGGTGCATATGAATAAGCAGCGGGCCGGTGCGGTTGCAGCACTTGCATTGCAATATTACAAACAGGGAAAAACTGTGACGGCACAGGAGCATCAGCCGGAATATCTTCGTATGTCGCAGGCAGAGCGTGAACGCGCCGAACAGGAGAAAAAAGCGGCAGGTGAGCCGAAGTGATCGTTCGTAAGCTGGAAGCAGCGGATATTGAACAGGTGACGAAGATTGAGCAGGCATGCTTTTCAACACCGTGGTCAAAACAGGGGTTTGAAGATATTTTATTTCGTGAAGATGTACTCTTTTTAGTGGCATGTGAAGGAGATGAGGTACTGGGCTATGTGGGCGTATATTGCAGCTTCGATGAAGGGGAGATCACGAATGTGGCAGTTGCTTTGGATAAAAGAAGGCAAAAGGTGGCTGAACACCTGTTAGATGAATTGATCATCAGACTGGGAGAAAGGCAGATTGAGCGGATCGTATTAGAGGTTCGCGTGTCAAATCGGCCTGCAATAGAATTATATAAAAAGTTCGGTTTTGTGAATGTGGGAACAAGAAAGAATTTTTATCAGAAACCGACAGAAGATGCGTGGATAATGATTCGAGGATAATAGATGTTAGATGTTTGTTTATTAGGAACGGGAGGAATGATGCCGTTGCCCTATCGATGGCTGACCTCTTTGCTTACAAGATATAACGGCAGCAGTCTTTTGATTGATTGCGGAGAAGGAACACAGGTGGCGATGAAAAAGGCAGGGTTTTCCGCGAAACCGATTGATGTGATGTGTTTTACACATTATCATGCGGACCACATCAGTGGATTGCCGGGCATGCTGCTGACAATGGGAAATGCAGAGCGCGTGGAACCGCTTACGATGATCGGCCCCAAAGGATTGGAGCGCGTGGTAGAAGCACTGCGGACGATTGCGCCTGAGCTGCCTTTCGAGATCCGGTATATTGAGATTGACGGACCGGAGATGACGATAGAGTTAAACGGATATGTGATACATGCCTTTCGTGTCAATCATAATGTCGTCTGTTATGGATATACCTTAGAGATCAAAAGAGCCGGCCTGTTCAATGTGGAGGTAGCAAAACAGCTTCCGATTCCGAAAAATTATTGGGGCAGATTGCAGCACGGGGAGACGGTTGCGTATGAAGGATGTACCTATACGCCGGATATGGTGATGGGGGAACCGAGAAAAGGCATCAAATTGACCTATTGTACCGATACCAGACCGACGCTGTCGCTGGTTGAGGCGGCAAAGGGATCGGATCTGTTGATCTGCGAAGGGATGTACGCGGAACCGGAAAAGCTTGCCAAGGCAAAGCAGTACAAACATATGACATTTTATGAGGCAGCTCGTGTAGCAAAGGACGCAGAAGTCGGACAATTATGGCTGACTCATTTTAGTCCGTCGCTGATCCATCCGGAAAACTATATGGATGCAGTTCGAAAGATATACAAAGAAGCTTCTCTCGGCAAGGATGGAAGGTTTGTGGAATTGGATTTCCAGGAGGATAAAACATGAAAGGAAAGCGCAGTATCATAATAGTGGCAATTGTGGTGGCATTGATTGTAGCTGCCTTTGCCTATGTATCGATACGTACTCCGAAAACGGTTGAAAGCACGAAAGAAATTTCTGAGTTGGATGAGCTGATGAGTAAAAATATTCAGACGGTCTATCCGGCTACACCAAGAGAAGTGATCAAGCTGTACAATCGGTATGTACTCTATCTGCATGGAGAAAATAATAGTAAGCTCAGTGATGACGAAGTGCATAAACTGGGAGCAAAAATGCGTGACCTGTATGATGCGGAGCTGCTGGAGGTAAATCCGGAGGACACGTATTTTATGAATCTGAATTCAGAGCTGGCATCTTACCGTGACCGGTCAAAGGTCATGCTTCAGGCCAATGTCTGTGATTCCAACGAAGTGGAATTTATTGACATCAACGGCGCAGAAGGTGCATTGGCACAGGCATCCTATTTTTGCAAGGAGGGGTCAAAGGATTTTACCAGAACCTATCAACAGTATCTCCTGCGCAAGGATTCCAATGGGAATTGGAAAATATTAGGCTTTGTAAAGATGGACGGAGGAAGAGAATCGTAAGATGTCAGAACAGGAAGTGAAAATACTCGCAATCGAAAGCTCGTGCGATGAGACGGCGGCTGCCGTTGTCGTAAACGGAAGAGACGTACGCTCCAATGTCATCTCTTCCCAGATTGCACTGCATACACTCTATGGCGGCGTGGTGCCGGAGATTGCGTCTCGAAAACATATTGAAAAGATCAATCAGGTGATCGCTCAGGCGCTTAATGATGCCGGAGAGACATTGGATACAATCGATGCAATTGCAGTGACCTATGGACCGGGACTGGTGGGAGCACTGCTGGTTGGCGTTGCAGAAGCAAAAGCCATCGCTTATGCCAAAAATCTGCCGCTGATTGGCGTGCATCACATCGAAGGACATATCAGTGCCAATTATATAGAAAACAAGGATCTGGAACCGCCGTTTTTGTGTCTGGTGGTTTCCGGCGGTCATACGCATCTGGTGCGAGTGAAGGATTACGGTGTATATGAGATCCTTGGCAGGACGAGGGACGATGCTGCGGGAGAAGCCTTTGATAAAGTGGCGCGTGCCATCGGACTCGGTTATCCGGGCGGTCCGAAGATCGAAAAAGTCAGCCATGAAGGAAATCCCCATGCGATCCAATTTCCGAAACCAAAGGTGGCAGACGGACCGTACGATTTCTCTTTTAGTGGCTTGAAGTCTGCTGTGTTGAACTATCTGAACAGCTGTCAGATGAAGGGCGAGGAGATCGTGCAGGCTGACGTGGCAGCTTCGTTTCAGAACTCGGTCATAGAGGTGTTGGTCGCAAATGCCATGCGTGCAATTGACGAATATGGGATGGAACGCTTCGCGATTGCAGGCGGAGTGGCATCCAATCAGACCTTGCGCGGGGCGATGGAAGAAGCGTGCAGACAAAAAGGAGTAAAATTTTATCATCCATCACCGATCCTGTGTACAGATAATGCGGCAATGATCGGAGCCGCCGGATACTACGACTATATGGCGGGAAAAAGAGACGGACTGGACCTGAATGCCGTACCGAATTTGAAACTGGGAGAACGTTAAACGTTCTCCTTTTGTGATAAGAATAGATAGAGAATTGCGAAACTCGTGAATTACGTAAGTAGGGAATACGTAGTCATATGTATCTTACAGGTACTTTGGAGCGGCTGGTACTTAGTGACCGTATTTTGGTCACTTATGTACCATTGCCAGCGACAAGTAGCGAAAGCGTGAGGAGAAACCCATATGAACGAAGTTCATATTTTCATGGTTTCGACGGTATGCCGCCGAGTGTAAGCGAGGGGGCAAAACAACTCTGTGATACATGTGCTCGTATGACCCAAAACGACACATGAATTGAGTTTCGCAATCACCTATAAGAATAGATATCCAGGTGTAAGTATATGAAAAGAGAGAAAATCGGAGCAATTGTATTGGCGGCCGGAAACGGGAGCCGCATGAAAAGCAAAACAGCAAAGCAGTACCTTCCGTTGGATGGAAAGCCGCTCATCTACTATGCTTTAGAACAATTTCAGAAAAGCCCTGTCGATTCGATCGTACTTGTTGTGTCACAGGGCCAGGAAGAATATTGCAGAAAAGAAATCGCAGAGCGCTACGAATTTTCAAAAATCATCGCAATCGTAGCAGGCGGAAAAGAGCGGTATGACTCAGTGTATGCAGGACTGACCGCACTGACCGGTTGCGATTATGTACTGATCCATGATGGGGCGAGACCTTTTCCCGATCAGGAAATCATCGGACGGGTGATAGATGAAGTGTTGAAAAGCAAAGCCTGTATTGCGGCAATGCCGGTCAAGGACACGATAAAGATAGCGAATGAGGAAAATGATGCAATCGCAACACCGGATCGAAGCAGTCTCTGGCAGATCCAGACACCCCAGGCATTTGAATATTCTCTGATAAAGGAAGCTTATGAGAAGATTTTGTCACAGGGGGCAAGCGGCATCACGGATGATGCACAGATACTGGAGCGTGCCACCGGTAAATGCTGTAAGCTCGTAAACGGTTCTTATCGAAATATCAAGGTTACAACACCGGAAGATCTGCTTGTCGCAGAAGCATTTTTGAAGGATTTGGAATAGTATCTGAAATTTTTTAAAAAAATATGAAAAAAGTGTTGACATACGATAAATCAGATGGTAAGATAACATTCGTCGGTTCGAGAAAACCACATGGAGAGGTATCGAAGTGGTCATAACGAGGCGGTCTTGAAAACCGTTTGTCCGAAAGGGCGCGTGGGTTCGAATCCCACCCTCTCCGTTGAATAGTCAGTTTGCATTGCAAGCTGATTATTTTTTCGCAAAAAACAGATAAGAAAATTAAGTAAAAAAATTTGAATTTGTTATTGACAAATGAAAATGATGGTGTTATTCTTATCTAGCTGTCGCAAAAAAACAAAAAGCGACAAAAAATAAAATAAAAAAGTTGTTGACAAAGCATCTGAATTGTGATAGTATTAATGAGCTGTCGCTGATGCGAAAGCAACAAAGAGAACTTTGAAAACTGAACAGTGAAATAACCTTGAAAGATTCTAAAAACGAGTTCATTAGAACAATCTTTTTAAACACAGTAAAGACGCATT
>JALEJB010000023.1 GCA_022768825.1 Lachnospiraceae bacterium | reverse complement strand
GAATTAGAAGGCATGAGTGAGGATGTCATTGAAAAAATGAGAAAATTAGCTGCGTGGGAAAAGACCGTAGCCATCGGTGAGATCGGTCTGGATTATTATTGGGAAAAGGATCCCGATGTACAGAAAAACCAGCGAGACTGGTTTGTACGGCAGATGGAGCTGGCAAGAGAAGTGGATCTTCCGGTGATCATTCACTCTCGGGATGCGGCGGAGGATACACTCATGCTGATGAAGGATATACATGCAGAGCAGATTCCCGGTGTGATCCATTGTTATTCCTATTCGCCGGAGTTGGCAAGAGAATACGTAAAAATGGGCTATTATATCGGTGTGGGCGGCGTTGTCACATTCAAAAATGCCAAAAAACTGGTGCAGGCTGTAGCAGAGACCCCTATGGAGCGCATTCTACTGGAGACAGACAGTCCGTATCTCGCTCCGGAGCCTCATCGTGGGCATCGAAACGATTCCAGAGAGTTGGTTTATGTGGTGGAGAAGATCGCGGAAATCAAGGGCATCACGCCGGAGGAAGTCGAAGATATCACGTGGGATAACGCACTACGTCTGTTTCAACTATAAAGAATAATCGTGACTTTGTATAAGAAATTATCATGGAGGAAACATGGCATATTTAGGCGAACCCCAGCACACCATCGCTGTGCTGCAAAAATACAACTTTCATTTTCAGAAGAAATTCGGGCAGAATTTCCTGATCGATACACATGTGCTGGAGCGGATCATTGCTGAAGCAGGTGTGACAAAGGATGATTTTGTCGTGGAGATCGGCCCCGGAATCGGTACGATGACACAATATCTGTGTGAGTCAGCAGGCGCGGTGGCAGCTGTGGAGATCGACAAAAACCTGATTCCGATCCTGCACGACACACTGAGTGAGTATGACAACGTGGACATCATCAATCAGGATATCCTAAAGGTTGATATCGCTGCGCTCGCAGAAGAGAAAAATGGTGGAAAACCTATTAAGGTAGTTGCGAATCTGCCGTATTACATCACAACACCGATCATTATGGGTCTGTTTGAGAGCCATGTGCCGATCGAGAGCATCACGGTTATGGTGCAAAAGGAAGTGGCTGACCGTATGCAGTGCGGACCCGGAACAAAGGACTATGGTGCTCTTTCACTTGCGGTACAGTATTATGCGAAACCGGAAATCGTAGCGAATGTCCCGCCAAACTGTTTCATGCCAAGACCTTCGGTAGGAAGTGCCGTGATCCGTCTGACCAGACATGAGAAGCCGCCGGTAGAAGTGGTGGATGAGAAGCTGATGTTTCGTCTGATCCGTGCATCTTTTAACCAGCGTAGAAAAACACTGGTCAACGGATTGAAAAATGCATCCGATCTCTCTTTCTCAAAAGAACAGATCGAGGCTGCGATTGAGGCAATCGGACAGCCCTTGACGATCCGGGGAGAAGCACTGACATTGGAGCAGTTTGCAACCCTCAGCAATCAATTCTCAAAATGAATATCATTCTCGTGATTGGGCGAGACATAATCTCTTCACAGCGTACATATATTGTACAAACTGTACCGATTTTGAATGAAAATCGTGTGCATGAGTGGAGGGATTTTTTTATGTCTGAAAAAATAAAAACGATCCTTGCGTTACTGATCATTATCATATTGCTTCCCATTGTGCTGACATTTTTTCTGCAGTCGGGGAAAATCGAGCTGCCAAATTTTATGGATCGTCTGATAAAAGTTCCGCAGGAGAAAGAAACAGAAGAGGAGGCAACAGAGGTATTGACAGGTATCCTGGCCGGACAGATCTCCACCGATTTTGATCCGGAGGTGCTCAAAGCACAGGCAGTTCTGGTTCGTACAGGCTATGAGAGAGACAAGGCAGCAGGAAAGGAGACAGCCTATTCCCTGTCCTTGAATGAGATGGAGCAAATGTGGGGTTCTGAAAAGTTGAAATCCAATTATGAGCGATGCCGCAGGGCAGTTGTACAGACAAAAGGAGAGGTTTTGACATATCAGGATCAATACATATTACCCTGCTATACGAGGGTGAGTGCCGGAAGGACAAGAGAGGCAGACAGCCTGGGCGGTGAGGAAACACCGTATCTGAAATCCGTCCTATGCGATTCAGATATTCTTTCTGAAGATTATCTGGCAGTTTTGTTTTATTCGTTTGATGAATTTCGAAAGAAAATGGGATTATCTGAGGAAGTAACCGAAGAAGAAGTTGAAAAAATTCAGGTAAAAACAGATACGGCAGGTTATGTATCACAAGTGAAGGTTGGAGAATTTGTAATCTCCGGTGATGAAATGCGGGAAAGATTTGAATTGAATTCGCCTTGTTTTTTTATTCGCAGGGTGGATGATCAAATGCGGATTGTGACAAAAGGTTTGGGACACGGATATGGAATGAGCCAATACGCAGCAAATATTATGGCTTCGTCTGAAAAAAATTATAAAGAAATTTTATCATTTTTCTTTCCGGGAACAGTTTTAACAAAAATTATTGAATAACCTTTTTCATACTGGAAACACTATTCATATCAAACAGCAAAAGCTGATGAATATTGAAATATGGATGGTGATGGGATGAAGGAGAGAAGAAAAAAATTATTTCAGAGCAGACAGGTAATCATTGCAGGGTGTATGATGCTTGTTTTAGTAACCTGTCTGACCGGTGTTTTGTTTACGCAAAACATGGAAAAACAACAAAATGAACTGCAATTGGCAGGCAATGATGAAGAAATGCAAAGTTATGTGCAGGAGGAAACCATTGACCGGATTGCTGACCGTATGTTAGAAGATGAGCCGGAAAAAAATATGGATGATGTGACAGAGGAAGCTTCTATTACGGTTACGAAAAAAAATGAGCATGAAAAAGAAGAAGAGACAGATGTAAAAGTTGAAGAAACAGAAAAAAAAGAAGCAGCAGATACAGTCGGAACTGCGGCAATTCAGTCCAAACCCCAGGTAAATGAGCTGCATTTTGATAACAGTCTTCTTTGGCCGACAAAGGGAAGTGTACTGATGGATTACAGTATGGATCAAAGTATTTATTTTCAATCGTTGAACCAGTATAAGTATAATCCGGCGATGATCATTCAGGCGGATGAAGGAAATTCTGTCGTTGCGGCTGCGGCCGGAACAGTGGTGAAGGTGGAAAATGATGCAACGACCGGAACGACGTTGACGATGGATATCGGAGACGGTTATCAGTTGGTTTATGGACAGCTAAAGGATCTGGTCTTTTCAGAGGGTGCACATGTTGACGCAGGCGATGTCATCGGCTGTATCAGCGCGCCGACAAAATATTATTCTGAGGAAGGAAGCAACCTGTATTTCGCGATGCAGAAGGAAAATAAACCAGTAAACCCATCTGATTTTTTAACAGATTGACAGGCACGTCATATCGGTGATTCCGTAAAATATATTATAAGTACAAAAGAATATTCGCAATCGCGTGGTTGCTTTTTTATAAAAGACCTCACCCATGAAAAACGCTGACGCGTTGGGGCTCGGGTCATCATGATTCGCAATTGAATCATGATAAGAAAAGACCTCACCCATGAAAAACGCTTCGCGTGGGGCTCGGGTCATCATGATTCGTAAACGAATCATGATAAGAAATGCAACGTGACAGATACAGGAACGATCGCCTGCATCTGTCCTACATAGATATTGTCCGGATTGTGAAACAATCCGGATTAGATAAGAGCAAAAAATCTTATTACAATCGGTAAAGCTTTAGGAAGTTCCTGAAGCTTTTTTCTTTTTATTTCTCAGTTCCGCAAAAAAATCGGTAAGCAATGCGGAACACTCTTCCTGCAGCACATCTGTTTCAATCTCCACCTGATGATTAAAAGCAGGAAATTGCAGTAAATTCAGCAAAGAACCGGCACATCCGGCTTTGGGATTCATTGTGCCGATCACGACTTTCGGAATTCTTGCCTGTACAATTGCGCCTGCACACATCTGGCATGGCTCAAGCGTGACGTACAAGGTGCACTGCTCCAGTCGCCAATCACCGGTTTTTTTACTGGCCTTACGGATCGCATTTGTTTCCGCGTGGGAGAGCGTATTATGATCAGTTGTCCTGCGATTGTATCCGCGGGCAATGATCTTTCCGTCCGCAACCAATACACAGCCAATCGGGACTTCTCCGAGTGCATAAGCTTTTTTGGCTTCACGGATGGCAGCCCGCATAAATTTTTCATCGGAACTCATTTTTTTCATTTTTTTTCTCGCAATCCTTTCAATTGTGGTATGCTTATATTATCTTATCATAAATGGGAATAAATCAAACATGAATTTTAATTGCGATACGAAAAGACTAAACTTAAGAGTACTGAACGGGACGGAAGCAAAGAATGTGCTTCGATTTTATGTGGACAATCGAGAATCTTTTGATCCGTATGAGCCGGAGAGATCCGAGAATTTTTTTACGGAAGAGTTTCACAGATACATCCTCAATTACGAATATAATCAGATGTGCAAGGGACATATGGTGCGTTACTACGCATATTTAAAAGACCAACCGACCAGACTGATAGGAACCATCAGCATTCGTAATATCATGCGGGGCTCCTATCAGAAATGTGAGCTGGGATATAAGATTGCCACTGAATATCAGGGTCAGGGCTACGGAAAAGAGATGGTAGAGAAAGCAGTGGGGATCTCATTCTTTGAACTGAATATGCATCGGGTCGAAGCATATTGTCTTCCGGAAAACGTAAGATCGATACGTCTGTTAAAATCAATCGGTTTTGAACCGGAAGGATTGATCCGGGATTATGTCCAGATTCAGGGACAATTCCGGGATCATGTCTTATTCAGCATTCTTCATCCATAGTCCGATACCAGTAGCCGAAAGGATTTTCTTTTGTCTGTCGCTTTGTATCAGAAATAAAATCGTGGAAGCCGAATATGTTTGCCAAAACATGCTCCTCACGGCGAAATATGCCGGGAACTCCGATCAGCCATTTTTTCCTGCCGTTTTCTTGTGTTTGCCAAAAGAGCAGATAACGATAGGTAAAAAAACCTCTCAGAAGAAAACGATTGCTGATCAGATGCCAGTTTGACTGAGGAAATTCCTTCAATTCTTTTAGTTCAATCTTTAGGGCTGTGATTCCCTGATCTTCAAACGGGTGCACCTGTAGATAGCGGGATTTGAAATTTTCCCATATTTTCTGCAGCACATCGTCTTCATCTGCTTCACAGACGGGAATCGGATTTATCATGATCGTTGGATTCATCGCAGGTGTAGCGATATTCGTGATCGATAAAACGGAATCAGATTGTTCTGATAGTTCTTCTGACCTTAAGGAATCGTCTTCCACCGTGGTGCTATTGAAAGGTTCATCCATTTCAGATTCATTCACGTAGAAGGAATCCCAATCGACAGCTGTTTCATCCCATTGACTGATATATGCGATTCTTTCACCAATCTTTATCACGATACCGGATATGTCAGAAAGTGTATGATCCGTTTCACCGATGTGGTTGGTCTGCAGGGAAACATGCCAGTTGATCGTATGATTTTGGAAAGGTATGTCACAGATAAATATGCCTCTGATCTTTTCGCCCCGGCAAACGAATAAATAGAGAGAGGCAGTGCCCTGACCGATATTCAGACGCTGCATATGTAACTCAATGTCGGTTTTTTCGCCCCTTGTTTCAATTTTTGCAAAACCGGAATTCGTTGTTTTTGTACTATTTTCATATGCGTAAACATAAGAAAAAAATCTTTTATAATCAGACATAAATACCCCCAAATTTTTTATCAGTTAAATATATGTATTCCTGACAGGAATATTACAATTATCCGGATTCATGAATGAATCTGGATAGGGAGCGTCGCACATAAAAAACGCTACGCGTTAATATTTGACAAACGTAATAAAACCCGATATAATGAAGGCTCGGGCAGCTGGGGTGTTAGCGGTACCCTGTACCAGCAATCCGCTATAGCTGGAGTGATATCCTGCCCCGGGTCTTATCCTTGTGAAGCTGCCCCTGGTAAGTGATGTTGACATCTGGGTCTTGCGCAATAGAAACCTGCGAACCGTGTCAGGTCAGGAATGGAGCAGCACTAAACAGGACCTTCTATGTGCCGTGAGGGTGCCTGGATCGAGTTAACTGCCAGGGTAACGTTTATGGGGAGGATTCAAAGCAGGATGCCCTTTTTGAAAAAAATTATCAAATCCCGACCGGTCAGGTCGGGATTTTTTTATCGATATCTTTTGAAAAGTGCTTTACACACTTTTTAGTTGTGGACAATTATAAAATGGAGTATAATGGGAAACATATAACACGGTAATGATTTGTGGTAAATGAAATAAAACAGAAAGGGATAAAGCGATGAAAAGAATTGGTTTATTAACAAGTGGTGGCGATTGTCAGGCATTAAATGCAGCAATGCGCGGCGTAGTAAAGGGTTTGAGCGAAAATGTAGATCAGTTGGAAGTATACGGATTTTTAAACGGATATAAAGGATTGATCTATGGCAATTACAGATTATTATCATCAGCAGATTTCTCAGGAATTCTGACAAAAGGAGGCACAATCTTAGGTTCCTCACGTCAGCCATTCAAGTTAATGAGAACACCGGATGAGAACGGATTAGACAAAGTAGAGGCAATGAAGCAGAATTATTACAAGCTGAATCTGGATTGTCTTGTAATTCTTGGTGGAAACGGAACACAAAAAACAGCGAATCTGTTACGCGAGGAAGGCTTGAATGTCATTCATTTACCAAAGACCATCGATAATGACATTTACGGAACAGATGTCACATTCGGATTCCAGAGTGCGATCAATATTGCCTGTGATGCAATTGACTGCATTCATACAACCGCAGCTTCTCACAACCGCGTATTCATTGTAGAAGTTATGGGACACAAGGTAGGATGGCTGACACTGTATGCAGGTATGGCGTCCGGAGCAGATATCATTCTCCTGCCGGAGATTCCGTATGATATTGACAAAGTCATTGAAGCAATCAATAAACGGACAAAAGCCGGAAAAGGCTTTACGATCCTTGCAGTAGCAGAAGGTGCGATTTCAAAAGAAGATGCTGCCCTGTCAAAGAAAGAATATAAAAAGAAAATTGCAGAGCGTAAATTCCCGTCGGTATCTTATGAAATTGCCGATGAGATCCAGAAAAAAACCGGAACGGAAGTGCGTGTAACGGTGCCGGGACATACCCAGCGTGGCGGTAGTCCAAGCCCATATGATCGTCTGCTTTGTACAAGACTTGGAGCAGAGGGCGCAAAAGCCATCGTAGAAGAGGATTACGGCAATATGATCGCTCTCATCAACGGAAAGATCAAGAGAGTTCCTTTGGAGGATGTAGCCGGCAAATTGAAAATGGTCGATCCGGACTCACAGATTGTCCAGGATGCAAAGTATGTAGGAATCAGTTTTGGTGATTAATTATGGCATATACGGCATTATACCGGAAGTTTCGACCGGGTGAATTTGAGGAAGTCAAAGGTCAGGAACATATTGTTACGACTTTGAAAAATCAAATAAAAGCAGATCGAATCGGACATGCGTATCTGTTTTGTGGGACAAGAGGAACCGGAAAGACAACGATTGCCAAGATTTTTGCAAAAGCAGTCAATTGCGAAAATCCCATAGACGGCAGTCCATGCGGGACCTGTCCAAGCTGCAAAGCAATTGCAGCAGGAAATTCAATGAATGTAATTGAGATCGACGCCGCTTCCAACAACGGCGTCGATAATATTCGTGAGATTCGCGAGGAAGTCAGTTATTCACCGACAGAAGGACGATTTAAGGTCTATATCATTGATGAGGTGCATATGCTTTCAACCGGAGCATTCAACGCACTGCTCAAGACACTGGAGGAGCCGCCAAGCTATGTGATCTTTATATTGGCGACAACCGAGGCTCATAAAATTCCGATCACGATCTTATCCAGATGTCAGAGATACGATTTCCGCAGAATCTCCATTGATACCATTACGGATCGTTTGCGCGACTTAATGGAACGCGAGCAGGTCGAAGTGGAAGAAAAGGCATTGCGCTATGTAGCAAAGGCAGCAGACGGATCCATGAGAGACGCGCTCAGCCTGTTGGATCAGTGTATTGCTTTTTATCTGGGACAAAAACTGACTTACGATCACGTTTTAGAGGTACTGGGAGCGGTGGACACAGAAGTCTTTTCCAAGTTGCTGCGCCGCCTTCTGAAGAAGGATATCACCGGAGCAATTGCTGTATTGGAAGAGATGGTCATTCAAGGTCGTGAGCTGGGACAGTTTGTCATCGATTTTACCTGGTATTTGCGGAATTTACTGCTGATCCAGAGTGCGGACGATATGGAAGATGTGCTGGATATCTCCAGCGAGCATCTGGAAATTCTGAAAGAGGAAGCACAGATGGTATCAGCTGAGGTATTGATCCGGTATATCACGATCTGCTCAGAGCTGACGAACCAGATCCGATATTCATCACAAAAGAGAATATTGATCGAGATTGCACTGATCAAGCTTTGCAAACCGGCGATGAGTCAGGATCTCTCCGGTCTGATCCAGAGAATGGATGAATTGGAAAAAAAGCTGGAAAGCGGGATTTTTGTTTCAGAAGGAACAGCCCCTGTGATACAAACACGGACAGAGGGAGAAACGCCTGTCATACAAAAACCGAAGTTACCGGAAGCCCTGCCGGAAGAGATTGAGGAAGTAGTCAGACACTGGGAGGAGATTCTGGGAGATTTGGGCGGATTGCTGAGAAATTATCTGAAAACCGCACGACCATCCATCGGAAACGGCAATGTACTTTTGATCGTGACGGATGATACGGTGGCGCACGGAATTTTGTCAGAAGCAGAGCATGTTCAGGAAATAAAAGAAACGATCGAACGCAATATCGGCAGAAGTATAGAACTAGAAATACGTTTGAATGACACGGGAAGACCTTTTGAGGAATCTTATGTGGATATTTCCCAGATGATTCGAATGGATATAGAAGAAGAGGACGAAGAAGGAGGATTTTAATCGTGGCGAAAAGAGGAGGATTTCCAGGAGGGATGCCTGGTAACATGAACAATTTGATGAAGCAGGCACAGAAGATGCAGCGTCAAATGGAAGAGGCTTCTAAGGAAATCGAGGAAAAAGAAATCACGGCAGCAGCCGGCGGCGGTGTCGTAGAGGTAACTGTATCCGGAAAAAAAGAAGTGGTCAAGGTAAAGATCGATCCGGAAGCAGTTGATCCGGATGATGTGGAGATGTTAGAGGATCTGATCATGGCAGCAACCAATGAAGCACTCCGTCAGATGGATGAGTATTCACAGGCATCGATGTCAAAAATCACCGGAGGATTTGGTGGCGGTTTAGGAGGCCTTCCTTTCTAATGGATTATTATAGTAAACAGATCAATCAGTTGGTTGAAGCGCTGTCCCTGCTTCCGGGAATCGGATCAAAAACTGCGCAGAGACTGGCATTTCACATCCTGAATATGCCAAAACAGGATGTCGAGCGTCTGGCAAGTGCAATTTCGTCGGCAAGAAATAATGTCCGGTATTGCAAACACTGTTATACCCTGACCGATGATGATGTGTGCCCGATCTGTAAAGATCAGTCGCGCAACCACAAGATCATCATGGTTGTGGAAAATACAAGAGATCTGGTTGCATATGAGAAGACCGGTAAATTTGAAGGTGTTTATCACGTTTTACATGGCGCGATTTCACCGATGTTAGGAATCGGACCGGATGACATCAAACTGAAAGAATTGATGCAGCGCTTGCAGGGTGATATAGAGGAAGTGATCATTGCGACGAATTCCAGCCTGGAGGGAGAGACCACTGCTGTATATCTCAGCAAGCTGATCAAGCCTACCGGAATCAAAGTCACACGGATCGCAAGCGGCGTCCCCGTGGGCGGTGACTTAGAGTACATAGACGAAGTCACACTTCTGCGTGCGCTCGAAGGAAGGACGGAATTGTAGAAAAAAGTGCAAAACATTTGTAAAAAAAGAGTCGGTAACGGCTCTTTTTTTATTTGTTCCGTAAATCAACGAAAAAAGTGATATCTCCCAGTATTCAACAAATTTCGCACATCACGTATGCTAAAGTGCACCTAAAATGATAGGATAGGAGGCACATTATGGCTACATACGTTGAACAAAGGGAAACAAACGATAACTCACAGCAAGTATTTCAATTGCCAAGAAATGTCAGGCAATTGGGAAATATTCAGGGAAACACAAAAATATATATGGAAGATTTTGTGTATACATTTCTTCATGGAAACAGTGTACAGGAAAATTGGGAATACAGAGGATGTATTCTGCTCGGGAACACCTTTACCGACCGTGGACAGAAGATCCTGTTGATCTCAGGTGCAGTCTGTATTCCGGATCAGATGTTTTCCGGTGGATGTCCGGAATTTTCCGATCGTATGTGGGGCAATGTATATCAAAACATCAAGCAGTATTTTGATCAGGTCGAGATACTTGGATGGGGAATGGATGTTTCCGGCACACAGTTAAAGCTCACCAGCGAATTGGAAAAGGTCCACCGCAACGCATTTTCCAATCAGGAAAAGCTTTTGTTTCTCATGGATCGGATGGAGGACGAAGAAGCCTTTTATGTATATGAAAAAAATATGCTTCGAAGAAAAGAAGGTTATTATATCTATTACGAAAAAAATCCTCAGATGCGCGAATATATGCTCAGAAACAGCGTGGATGTACAACCGGTATTGGAAGTAGATCCGCAGCAGAATATCATGAACCAGTACCGAGCCAAGCAGGAAGCACTCAGCGCAAAAAAAGGTCGGGGGCTACGGAACGGAATTTATGTGGCAAGTCTGGCATTGGTAGCATTTATGGCAGCAGTCGGGGTGAATCAGATTACAAGCTCACAGAAAATGAAAGAATTGGAGACGACGATATCCTATCTGGGAGATCATGAGAAAAATATTGAGTCAGAAATTCCCACAAGTGAGACAAGCTCCGCAATCAAAGAGGATGGGCAGGAAGAAAAAGCTCTGTTGACAGACGATGAATCGAAGCAGGACCCGACAGATAACACGGAACTGATCAATATCATAGATGAAAATGATGAAGCAGAAGATCATACGACTACAGACGCAGCGATCACGACGGAGCAGAAGAAAGAGGATCAGCCAAAAGCAGAAGCACAGGACGCGCAGAAGGAAGAGGATCAGTCGGAAGCAGAAGCACAAGACGCGCAGGAGGAAGAGACACAGCCGACAACAAAACAGGTTGAATTCTATACCGTTCAGAAGGGTGACAGCCTGCTTTCCATTAGCAAGAAAATATATGGTGAAAATCGTGTCAAGGAGCTGGTAAAACGTAATAATCTGGAAAATGAAGATAAAATATATGAAGGACAAGAGTTAATCTTATTGGATAAATAAAGAAAACGTGATATACTAAAAGCCATACTTTTGTTAGTGAAAGGATATAATAAATATGGCGACCTTAAAGCGGCATCCGTTTCATACTGTTTCATCAGAAGTCGATCAGGACGATCTGGACGCAAAGATAAAAAAACATCGTAGAAAAGTATTTGCGATCATAGCAAGTATCATCCTGTTGGTGCTGATTGCATTGATAGCAATTTATATCTATTTTGAGCATAAAACATATACGAGCTACGAGGTGATCAATTCCATAGAGAGATCAGATACCAGTGCTTCACAATTTGAGACGTTTCAGGGTAATCTTTTGAAATACACCAATGACGGAGCCGTGTATACTGATCTCAATGGAAACCGGATCTGGAATCAGACTTATGAAATGGACCATCCATCCACAGACAGTTGTAATGAGTATCTGGTCATCTATGAATTAAACGGAACCCAAATTTATATATTAAATAAAGTCAGCCTGCAAAGCAGTATACAGACTACGATGCCGATACAGCGGGTTAGTGTCGCAAAGCAGGGAACGATAGCAGTCCTGATGGAAAGCGAGGGGATCAGTTACCTGCAATTGTATGATAAAGAAGGCACACAGTTGGCAGCAGGAGAGCTGCATGTGCAAAACAGCGGTTATCCGTTGGACATTGCATTGTCAGAAGATGGGCAAAAGCTGGCAGTCGCAATGCTGGATATCAATGAGGGAAGCGTAAAAACCACCATAGCATTTTACAACTTTGGAGCAGTCGGACAAAATTCCATTGATAAGATTGTCGGATCTTACAGCTATCCGGATATGCTGATTTCCAGAATACACTACATGAAAGACGATACCATGGTGGCTTTTGGAGACAGCAAGGTGGTGATCTTTAGAGGAACGCAAAAACCGGCAGAATCAACAAGTATCGAAATAACGGAAGAAGTGAAAAGTATTTTTTACGATGATCAGTACTTTGGATTAGTATTTGACAGCGATAGCAAAGAACAGCCGCACCGACTGGAATTATACAATATAAAAGGAACAAAAGTGCGCGAGGTCGGAATCTCGATTGATTACAATCAGATTGAACTGTTAGATAATCAGGACATCTGTATCTATAACGATAATCAGTGCGAGATCATCAATCGAAAAGGAATCAAAAAATTATTGTGTACATTTGACAAGAGCCTATATAAAGTAATATCCGCAGCAGCACAGAGGAATTATACATTTATATTGGAAGGAGAAACACGGAGGGTAAAATTAAAATGACCAGCATAAATCAGGATACGGTTCTTTATATCGCAGCAGGAATCTTATTAGTGTTTGCCATCGTCGGATATAAGAAAGGATTTTTACAGGAATTATATTCCATTGCTTCTATTATAGTATCTATTATTTTGTCAGTTGTTATGATAAAAAATATGACCAATTTTTCAAGCGGTCCGGCATATTTGGCAACATTTCTGGTAATCATGTTCTTAATCCGATGGGGTGGGAAACTGTTAAACATCGTAGATCACATTCCGATCATCGGTGGACTAAATAAAATGTTCGGAGCAATACTTGGACTCGCAAAAGGGTTATTGATTCTATTTGTGGTCTATAAATGCATAGGAAACATTCTTTTTCCGGATTTCGTAATTCCACATATAAAAATTTAAAAAAAGGTGTTGACAAGCCTCAAAAATGGTGCTATTCTAATCTAGCTGTCGCAAAAAACAAAAAGCGACAAAAAATAAAATAAAAAAGTTGTTGACAAAGCATATGAATTGTGATAGTATTAATGAGCTGTCGCTGATGCGAAAGCAACAAAGAGAACTTTGAAAACTGAACAGTGAAATAACCTTGAAAGATTCTAAAAACGAGTTCATTAGAACAATCTTTTTAAACACAGTAAAGACGCATT
>JALEJB010000010.1 GCA_022768825.1 Lachnospiraceae bacterium | reverse complement strand
CATGCCATCGAGGCATCCCAGAGACTGAAGCATGCGCCGCTGAATTCCTATGTATCTTTTTTTGAGGAAACGGGAAAAGAGGGCGGCATCACACTGGAAGATGTATTGGAAGCGGATACCGATCAGGATCCGGAGAAGCTTCTGATTCTACGGGAAAGCTATCGTGATTTCTACGATGGGTTAGAGCAAAGGCTCAGTCCGATGGAAAAGCAGGTCTGTGAATTGTATCTGCAGGGTAAAAACTATCATCAGATTGCAGATATTCTCGGAAAATCCAGCAAGTCTATTGATAATGCGCTGCAGCGTATTCGAAAGAAGATCAGCGAACAGCGGAAAAAAGTAGAATTGTGATTTTGAAATACGCAAAAGCCCCTTGGCATACAAGCAATGCAAAGGGGCTTCATCTTGAAAGTAGATGAGACTCCCACCTCTATAGGTGGCGAGTAAAGCAAATTCGTCTTGGTGGGAGTCCAATCTCCTTCCAAGATGAAGCCTCCGGCGGATTGCAGAGGTGCGCAGAAGAAGAATGTCATGCAGAGCATGACGCGCACCTCGCAGCAAGTACGCCAAGGCATACTTGAAAAAACTGCATAAGCAGGAGGAAAACCAATGACAAAAGTCATCACCTACGGAACCTTTGATCTGTTCCATCAAGGACATCTGAATCTGTTAAAGAGAGCAAAAAAGCTGGGCGATTATCTGATCGTAGGAGTCACCACAGAGCATTTTGACGAGGCGAGGGGAAAAGTCAATGTCATCGACTCGACGCTGGAACGGGTAGAAAATGTGCGCAAAACCGGACTTGCCGACGAGATCATCATTGAGGATCACGAAGGACAGAAGATGGAGGATATCCAGAAATACGGGGTGGATATTTTTACGGTAGGTTCCGACTGGGTCGGCACCTTTGATTATCTCAAAGCATTTTGCAAGGTGATCTATCTGGAACGAACCCCGGATGTCTCATCAACGATGCTTCGGGAGGGGCGTTTCCAGATTGTCCAGATCGGAATTGTCGGAACCGGACGCATCGCACCGCGATTTGTTGCGGAAGAAAAATATGTATCCGGTATCAATATCATCGCCGCCTATAATCCGGAAGTAGAAAGCGGCAATGAATTTCAGAAAAAATACGAGATCGATACATATTTTGAGGACTATGATGCGTTTTTAGAGAAGGTAGATGCGGTCTATATCGCATCACCGAATGAGACGCATTATGACTATGCAAGGCGTGCGCTGCTGGCAGGAAAGCATGTCCTGAGTGAAAATCCGGTAGCATTGTCCAAAGAGAAAACGATCGAATTGTATCAGATAGCCAGGGAAAAGGACATCATTCTCTTAGAGGGAATCAAGACCGCATACTGCCCGGGCTTTCAGCAGCTGATCAATACCGCCAGAAGCGGACAGATCGGAGAGATCCGGGATGTGGAGGCTTGTTACAGCCGACTGGCAGATCCGATGTCCAGAGAGCGTACCGATGCCAGATTTGGCGGAGCTTTTCTGGAATTTGCGGCATATACCTTGCTTCCGATCTTTAAATTGTTCGGCACACATTATGAGAGTGTGCAGATCGAAAGTATCTTAGACGACAACGGACTGGACTTATATACCAAGATCATGCTCCGATATCCGCAGGGCATGGCGACCGCCAAATGCGGTGTCGGAGTGAAATCCGAAGGTCAGCTGGTCATCGCAGGAACCAAAGGATATATTCTGGCAGAATCACCCTGGTGGCTGACCAGAAAATATCAGGTGCGTTATGAGAACCCGAATCAGATCGATAACTATGAACCGCGGTTTCAGGGAGACGGACTTCGCTATGAGATGAGCGAATTTGTATCCAAGATCAACCATGTGGAAAAGAGCGATTATAAGCTCACCGAGGAAGAAATCGTAGCGATTTCGGAACTCACCGAACTTTTTATGGAAAAGAGAGCTACGAGGCAGTTATAAATACCTCGCCCCCTATGGGGAGAGGTGTCATGTCGGGTTGACAAAAGTTATAACAAGTTATAAAATTAACACGAAATTATAACAAGTTATAACAAAATAGAAAACTTATAAAAAACAATTGTCAAGATATGGAGGCTTCTTAAATGCAGTTCAAATCAGAAAACAATCCATTTACATTACAGTTTAGTTATATACCACCCCAATATATTTCCAGAAAAACATTAACAGATGAGATTGTGAACGATTTGAAGAAAAAAACACCGGCATTCAGAGGACATTTTCTGACGGGTGTCAGAGGATCGGGAAAATCCGTTATGATGGCAGATATATACAATATCATGCATGGATTGGAAGACTGGGTCACGGTAGATATCGAGAATCCTGAGTGTGATATCTTGGATTCACTTGCGAGAGGAATTTACCGGAATCCGGCAATGAAAACTTTATTTTTAAATGCAAAGTTGGATATCTCGGTATTGGGGCTTGGGGTGTCTGTGGAAAAAGCCAATCTGGTAGCATCAAATGCCAGTGATGCGGTAGACATGATGTTAAAGGTCTTAAAAAGAGAAGGAAAAAAATTATTAATCACCATTGATGAGGTGACTTATTGTCATGAGATTGCTGCTTTTTCGCACGCATTATCTGCTTATGCCAGAGCCGGCTATGAAGTATATGTGCTGATGACCGGATTGAAGGAAAACATCAAGGCAATCAAAAATGATAAATCACTGACCTTTTTGTATCGGGCAAAGGAGCATACATTGGAGCCGCTGAACACGATGGCAATCATAGCAGATTATGTCAAGGTGTTTGGGGTGAATCGTGAAGCAGCAGAAAAGATGGCATGGAATACGAAGGGGTATTCATTTGCTTTTCAGGTATTGGGATATTTGTATTGGGAAGCACTTTGTAATAAAGCCTATGAAGAAATAGATGAAGAAGATATCAACGTGCATTATGATCAATACCTGTCTGAATTTGTATATGAGAAAATATGGTCTGAGCTACCCACAACAGAAAAGAAAGTATTACGTGGAATCGCAGATACACAGAGTCATGATGTTAAGACAATTAGAGAAAACATTTCAATGAATTCCTCAAAATTCAGTGTTTATCGAAACAGATTAATGGAACGCGGTCTGATAGACGGCAGAGAATACGGAAAGGTGAAGCTGGTGCTGCCCAGATTTGATGTTTTTATAAAATCGCAGGAAATTTTGGAGTGAGAGATCAGAGGTATGGATGATGGCAAATATGACGATCAATGAAATATTAGCAGAGGTTCAGGATATCTGTAAAAGGTATCAGGTAGAGCATCTCTATCTGTTCGGTTCTTATGCCACAGGAACAGCAACAAGCACGAGTGATATCGATATCATTATCAAGGGTGGAACCCATATATCGGAACTAAAGGAATCGTTAGCCAGGATAAAAACGCTAAAAAAAATAGATGTATTTGAGTATGATAGATGCCAAAATCCGCATTTAAAGGAGGATATGGACCGATATGGAAGGCAAATTTATTAATCGATACAAAAGCTTCTGCGACAGCTTAAACAGCTTAAAAGAAGCGAGAAATAGAGATATGACAGATTCGTTTGTGCTGAGTGGAACCGTGCAGAAATACAATCTCACATTTGATATCTCCTGGAAGGTAATGAAAGATATCGTAGTAAAGTATCATAAGAAAACTGATTTTGCACTCGGTTCGCCAAGGGAAGTACTACGGGCAGCAAATAGTGTCGGATTGATCAGCGATGATATATGGATGGATATGTTGGAAGACAGAAATGAGTTGGCGCATGATTATGATGGGACACTGGCAGTAAGCTGCTGTCAGACAATCGTAGATCAATATATAACTGTGTTTGAGGAGTTCGATAAAAAAGCAGGGTACTATATTGAGGAATTGAAAAAAGAATAAATTGTTCTTCGATAATATTTTTGTAATTTGTATATTACGCAAATTCCCAGCAAAAGGTTATGGAAATTCCGAACTGACCGATATATAGTATAGAGTGTAACGATCGGTGCAAAGGGAATTGCAAGAGATACTTAGAGAAGATAAAAGTAGCCCTGCGCCTATGGCGCAGGGCGTTGTTATATGAAAAGAGAAATTGAGTGAAAGCAGAAAATAAATCAGAAAAAAGATATATCGCATACAGAAAAATGAAAGCATTTTCAAACAAAGTGTGCTTTTATCTGTGTCGTATCTTTCCAATCAAGAAAAATCTTATATCAGTGTGCACATTTGAGGGAAAAGGCGGATTTGGTTGTAATCCAAAGTACATTGTACAGGAACTGCATAGAAGAAATCCAGAGTATCGGTTTGTCTGGTTTGTAAATGACATGAATAAAGACTTCCCGGATTATATCAGAAAAGTTCCAAATACACTTTGGAGCAGAGCATACTGGCTCAGCAGATCAAAGGTGTGGATTGATAACTATCGAAAACCATATGGAACCTGTAAGCGACGAGGACAGTATTATCTAAATACCAATCACTATACGCTCGCAATCAAATGTGTAGGTCTGTGGCGTGGAGAAGGATTTTCCAGGATGGCATATCTTGTCAGCAAAAATGATTCCGATATGATTGATGATCTGGTGATTGATTCAAAATTTTGTGAGGAAATGTGCCCGAAGGGACTGGTTTATCAAGGGGAATTTTTAAAAACAGGTGCACCAAGATGTGATATCTTATACGGAGATCGCCAAGAACAGAAAGCAACATTTCGTAAAAAACATGGGATACGGGAAGATGCAAAGATAGTCATGTTTGCACCGACGTTTCGAGAAGGAGCGAAAGATGGAAAGCGAAGTGTATTTTCTGGGGAGTGGACGATTGATTTTAAACGCCTGTTGGGAAATCTAGAGAAAAAATTTGGGGGAACATGGTATCTTTGCATCAGAGTACATCCGCAGCTTGCACCGACATTTGAAAATTATTCCGATCCGGAAATTCGTGATAGAATCATAAATGAAAGCCAGGCGGATGACATGTACGCGATATTAGCTGCAATGGATGCATATATCACGGATTATTCCAGTGCCTGCTTTGAAGCGGGATTTGCAGAGATTCCGGTATTTTTGTATGCGGATGATATTGAGAAATATACATCAGACAGGGGCGCTTTATTTTGGGATATTGATCCGAATCGCCTAAATGACATTCCATGTAATAGTGAGATATTTAAAGAATTAAGGACATCTTTGCCATATCCTGTTGTTACAGATAATGAGGATTTGGAAGAGTGCATTGATAAGTTTGATAGCGAGAAATATTATGACAGGTTGTGTCGTTTTCATTTTGACATAGAATTGGTCTTTGATGGAAAAGCATCTTTAAAACTTGCAAAAAAAATTGAGGGAATCATCGGAAAATGAACAAATATTTGAATCAAAGTTCAAAGCAATATTTTGCATTTAATATATGGTCAATAGAATCTGCAAAAGCGGTCATAGACGGATGTGCAAATTATGGGAATGATGCTCTTTTGCAGACATCGATGAAAGCATATGGAAAGCTTGATAAAAAAGAGTTACGGCAATTTGTGACTAGTTATTCCGCAAAAAGAGGAATCAAAGGATATCTTCATTTGGACCATTGCAAGGAGATGTCTGCGATTAAAGAAGCAATTGACTTTGGATGGGATTCTGTTATGATTGATGCCTCCGATCGACCATTATATCAAAATATAGAACAGACAAATCATGTAGTGGATTATGCACATGAACGGGGCGTGTTGGTAGAAGCTGAAATAGGACAGATCAACGGAGAGACAGGTGTGGCATCTTATGAGGATGTGTGTTTATTTGCAGAGCAAACAGATGTAGACCTGTTGGCAGTAGCAATCGGAACAGCACATGGACTGTATCACGGTACACCGATTCTGGATTTTGATTTATTGGAAAGAGTGATTGGAAGCGTGCAGACTCCATTAGTGATCCATGGTGGAACCGGGTTGGAAGATGATGTGTTCCTCAAGCTATTAAGGTATGAACAAGTAAAGAAAATCAATATATCAACCGATGTAAAAATGTCATATCGAGAAGCTATTCGAAAAGCGATGGAAGATGAGTTGTTTCAGATAGAAGGATTTGATCCGTTAAAAGTTGTAGATTATATACAGACTGAAATAAGAACAATGGTGGAATACAAACAGGAACTGTTGAAGAGAGGAATTGTGCATGAGTAAAATTTTGGTGTTGAATATGGGCATGAAAAGCATTCGAAGCATCATATTTGACAATGAGGGAAATAAGCTGGCAAGTGCATCTGTTCCGATCAGCACAGCATTAGAAGAGGAGTGCGTGACTCAGGATCCGAACGAGTGGTGGGAAAAAGGAAAACAGGTTATTTCTCAGTCAATTGAAGAACTTGGAACAAATGTGATAGATTATATTACAGTGACAACATCATCGGCTTGTCTGGTATGTGTGGATGCAAAGATCAATGCTCTTTTGCCCTGTATGATGGTGTCTGATAAACGCGCAAGAAAAGAAAGTGAACAGATAAAAAGTGCGAAGGCATTTAAGAAGATTTGGGAAAATACCGGCCTGGATATGGATTCGTATTTGATGACCCCGAAAGCTCTGTGGGTGAAAAATAATCATCCGGATCTATATACAGATATCTATAAGTTCCTTGCACCAAATGATTTTCTGATCGCAAAGTTATCAGACGGAATCTGTGTGACAGATTATATGAATGCACAAAAGTGGCATTATGATATGACGGAAAATTGTTATCCTGATACATTATTACGTGAGATAGGATTAGATATGGACAAGTTACCGGAGGTGCTGTCTCTGGGTACCTATGTATCGAATGTATCACAAAAAGCATCAACAGAAACCGGATTGTCTACGGACACCAAGATCATTGTATCTACATATGATGCGATTTGTTCTTTTGTAGGCAGTGGTGTAACGAAAGAAGGCGAGGCATGTGATATATCAGGAACCGTGACAGTATTTCGAACGGTTGCATCCGGATTAAGTAACAAAAAGCTGAAAGGAATTCAGCAAATTCCATATAAAGAACAAAATCTTTGTATTCTTGGTGGTTCTAACAATATGGGAGGAAGTCTGATTGAATGGGTAAAACAGTGTTATTACCAAAATGAGGATCTTCCATATGAATTGATGGAAAAAGACGCCAGAGAAGCAGGAGAAGGAGCCGGCGGTCTTATTTTTCTGCCTTATCTTCTGGGTGAACGAGCACCTATTTGGGATAGTGATGCAAGAGGGGTGTTCTTTGGCTTGGAACGTTCGCATACGAGAAAAGAGATGACGCGCGCCGTATTTGAAAGTACGGGGTTTATTGATTTAGACATGATTCATGCTATCGAAAAAAATGGTGGAAGAGTAGATAAAATACGTCTTTCAGGCGGACTTGCAAGGGTCGGATTGATATCGCAGATGAAAGCAGATATTACCGGAAAATACATTGAAGTTTTGGACGAGTTTGAGACCACCGCATCCGGTGCAGCGGTAATTGCATTGCTGGGACAGAAAGAGTTACAAGATTTGGATGATGCGGCAGAAAAATTTGCGAATGTGCGAATGATCATCAAACCGAACAGAAAGAAACATGAGAAGTACCTAAAATTATATCAGTTGTACAAAGAGACCTATGAAACTATAAAACCACTGTTTCCAAAGCGAAAAGAAATTGTTTCGCAGGTACTCGGAGACAAAAAAATAAAAATAGAAAACTTGTAGGAAAAAACATGGAATTTAAGGATTTATACAAATTAAATATTCCCACTAAGGTTTATTACGGAAGAGAAATATGGAAAGCAGCGTTAAGTGATATCGCAGACAATCAGGATATACTCCATCAAAATGTTATGATCGTGACGACCGGAAGATCATTAAATCGTTTGGGATATGTGCAAGAATTAAAAAAATATTTGGAAGAAAATACACTTACAAAGCAAGTAACAGTATATGATCAGATCAGTGCAAATCCCAAGTTATCTGAAGTGGAAGATGGTGTAAAACAAGCAAAAAAAAATAATGTCAACACGATTGTTGGATTTGGTGGCGGAAGCGCGATTGATGCGGCAAAAGCGATAGCTGCAGGAGCAAAATCGGATATTAGTGTAAGTGAAATGTTTCGTAAAGGGATGGAACCGCAAACAGTTATTCCTCTGATTGCAATGCCAACCACTGCTGGTACAGGAAGTGAACTAAGCAAAGCTGCTATATTGACAGATGAAGAAGAACAGAAAAAGGGAGGACTTCGAGGAAACAATTTATATCCTAATGCGGCAATTGTTGATTCATCGTTTACAGATTCTGTGCCATTTCAAATTACAATGGAAACCGGATTTGATGTATTAGCCCATGCAATTGAAAGCTATGTTTCAAACGCATCATCCCCGTTTACAGATATGCTGTCCTTATATGTTATTGAACATGCCACATATGCAATTCGCAAACTGATTCAATCATTGGCTGATAAAGAAGCAAGAGACATGCTTAGTATGTGCAGCATGATCATGGGGATTAATCTTGGTAATGCAAGCACGGCCTTACCACATCGCATGCAGTATCCTCTGGGAGCACATACAATAAGCAGTCATGGTGCCGGTCTGGCAATGCTGTATTGTGCATGGATGAAGTATGAAAAACAATATTCGACCGAAAAGGTAGAACGGATTTTGAAGTTAATGGGCTGTAAAGAGATCAAAGAACTGCTTCAGGATATGCACCTTACAGCCACATTGTCAGATATAAGATTAACCGTAGCCGACGTAGAACAGATGGTGTCCGAGGTAAGTGGCAACATCAAAAATGATCCGGCAGCTCAGGAAGCAGATGTGCTCAAAAAAATATATATGGAATCATTGTAGAAAGAAGGAATCACAATGCAGGCAATCATTATGGCGGCCGGAAAGGGAAGCCGATTAGGAGACTTGACAAAGGGAAATCCAAAATCATTTGTAGAGATAAACGGTAAGAAACTGATTGAATATAATCTCGAAATATTAAAAGAATTAGGTGTTGATAAAATTGTTATTGTCACAGGATACCGTGAAGAAGCGTTTGAGGAACTGACAAAGGATATGCTGGAAGTGGTGTTAAGGTACAATCCTTTTTATGGAATGGTCAACGTGCTCGGATCATTCTACATGGGGATGGAAGAATTGACAGATGATTTTATTTATCTGCATGCAGATACACTTTGTGCAAAGTCAGTATTTGACGAATTAGTAAAATTTGAGGGGGATGTGAATCTTCCGGTTGAATTTAAACCATGTGATGAAGAAGCGATGAAGGTTCGAAGCAAGAATGGACAGATTGTGCAGATTACAAAAGAGATGCCAGTTGAAGCTGCGCAGGGAGAGTTTATTGGAATTGCTTCCTTTAAGCGGGAGATGATACCGGTCGTAAAAGCGAAAGCAAAAGAAGCGTTAAAAGAAGAACAGTTTCTGGCATATTTTGAGACTGTAATTCAGAAAATGATTGATGATAAAAAGTATGATATTCGAATGGTCGACATTCAGGATGCTTTTTGGGC
>JALEJB010000203.1 GCA_022768825.1 Lachnospiraceae bacterium | reverse complement strand
TTTTTTTGTATTAGTCACTTATTATTTTAAGTAACCGAGTGTTCAATACGTAAAAAAAGTTGTTTTTCTCACATTTCCTACGTATTAGACACTTTTTGGTGTTCAACACGTTGGAGGTGTGTGATGGCTCAATCGATTTTTCTGACCGAAGATGTCACCTGCGTTCCGGAACAACTCTCTCCGGACATCTTATTCAAGGATTTCTATCAGCTCTATTATGCCGACATGCAGGGCCGGCTCAAATCCACCACACTTACCACCAGACACCGACTCGTTCAGGACAAGATCCTTCCGTTTTTCGGGGAGCTTTCCCTAAGCGATATCACCCCTGCCACGATCCGCGCCTGGCAGAATCTCCTGCTGTCCAATTCCTACAGCAGCACCTATCTCAAAACCATCGACATGAATCTCTATGGCATTTTCAAATACGCGGAGACATATTACGACCTTCCAAACCCATACAGCAGGGCAGAGCATATCGGGAGCAGCGACTCTGCCCGGATGCAGTTCTGGACCCTGGGCGAATACCGCCGGTTCATCGGGACACTGGCGGATGATGTCAAGGCATTTACTGCCTTTGAAATCCTCTACTGGACCGGCATGCGCGTCGGCGAACTGCTGGCTCTCACGCCGGATGACATTGACCACAAAGCGGTCAGTATCCGCATCACCAAGACCTACATCCGCCACGACGGCCATGACCTGATCACGCCGCCCAAGACCGAAAACAGCATCCGAAATGTCGTCATCCCGGACTTTCTCTACCGGGAGATCTGCGACTACATCGAAGCTTCGGGGCTCAGACAAAACGACCGTCTCTTTCCCCACACCGAAGACTATCTGGTCTATCACCTGAAAAGAGGCTGCCGGCTGTCCGGTGTCAAAAAGATCCGCATCCACGACATCCGTCATTCCCATGTGTCGCTGCTCATCAACAACGGGTTTACTGCCATCGCCGTCGCAGCCCGTGTCGGACACAAGCATATCTCTACGACGATGAATGTCTATTCCCATCTGTTTCCGAACCGGCAGACCCTGCTGGTGGACGCACTGGAGGACATTCATAACCACTACGGATCGGAGGAATCATCATGCCAAAACTGATCACATCACAGAATCGTCAGGCAGCTCCCACAGAGCTGTCAGGTGCCATCACCTTTCAGGAGTTTGTATCCATCTATCAGGAGGATATGGCGGCACGTCTCAAACCGTCCACCCTTTCCTGCAAAAAGCGCATCATCTGCGACAAGATCCTGCCCTACTTCGGGCCACTCCCCATGTGCCGGATCACGGTGCAGCATGTACGCCGCTGGCAGGCGATCATCCTGAAACAAAACTACAGTCCGGCGCACCAGCAGCTCATCGACATGCAGCTGTCCGCCATCCTAAACTACGGGGAACGCTACTACGGCTTTCCGAATCCCTGCAAAAAAGCAGGCCATATCGGCAAGCGCAATGCCAGAGAGATGAGTTTCTGGACACTGGAGGAATACGAGCGCTTTCTCTCTGTCTTTGCCAACGATGCCGAAGCCTTTACCGCCTTCGAGATCCTCTACTGGACCGGACTTCGTCATGGAGAACTGCTGGCACTCACTGTCTCAGATATCGATCTGGAGCAAGGCTTCATCGATGTCAACAAATCATGGGCACACATTGACGGCAAAGATGTCATCACTACACCCAAGACACCAAAGAGTGTCCGAACAGTGGGCATCCCGCCTTTTCTCGTTGCGGAGATCGACTACTACATCAAGCTGGCAAAGCTGTCTCCGTCAAGCCGTCTGTTTGACCGGGATTATTACTTTCTGTACCGGAGACTGTGCAGTGGATGCAGCCAGTCCGGTGTGAAGCGGATCCGCATCCATGACCTGCGTCATTCCCACGTCTCACTTCTGATCAACAAAGGCTTCTCAGCCCTTGATATCGCGGAGCGCGTGGGCCACGAAAGTGTCTCCACCACGCTGGATGTCTACTCCCATCTCTTTCCCGACCAGCAGCAGCTTCTGGCTGACAAGCTGGAGCAGCTGAACCGGCAGAGCCTTCAGACATCCGGGAGAAGAAAAAAAGCAAAGCTGGTACTGTAGTTTACGTTCGCGGTGTAGAAGCTACCGGAGAGAAAGATTCCGCAATCCGCGTATCTTTCAAAGCAAAGAAAACCGGAAAAACAAGCAAATTTACTTTCGCTGCAAAGGTAACTGTAGTTGCTCCGGAAGAGCCTACTACTCCGGAAGAGCCTGTAGCAGAGGTGGCTACAAAGATTGTAGAGGCCAAACCTGCAACTGCCAAAACTGTAAAAGTTACTTTTGATGGACCTGTTGATACAACCACCTCAACAGCAATCAAATTAACACGTGGAACTACTGATGTAACTGTAAAAGCGGAATATGCTGATGATAAGAAGAGCGTTGTTCTTACATCTGACACCACATTAGCAGCAGGATCATACTCTGTAACTGTTGGAACATTTGATGCAGTGTCATTTACAGTTGAAAAACAGACTCCAAACAAACTGGTTATTTCCAGCAAAACTGTTGCAAACAAGAATTTTGCCAGAATCTACTTCCAGGTATTGGATCAGTATGATGACATTATGACAAACTATGGCAGCAACAAGATCACTATGACAGCTTTCAATTCAACAAAAGGTCATTCCGTAAATCCTCGTCAGGCTACCAGCAGCGATAATTTCTGGTATGTAGACTGCCCGACACAGGATGGTGGTGTTGCCACCAATAATGTACTTGGAGATAGCATCAACGTTGTTGCATATGTAACAGATATGCCACAGATTTCAACAACAGCTACCCTTACACTGGCAAAGATCTATGTTGACACACTTGAGTTCGGCGACGAAAAATTAGGCGATGATAAGAGAGTAACTGTTTCAAGCACATACGAGCTTCCATACACAGCCAAAGATAACGAAGGAAACAGTGCCAACTTTGAAACTGGTGATATTAATACCACAACCCGTACTACATCATATGTACAGATTGGCGATTATTCATTCGTATCAAGCAACCCGGCCGCTCTTCCAATGAACGGTATTAAGATTGATTCAAAAGGAAAATTAACATTCACTACCGGAAATACTGCCGGAACAGCTGTTATCACAGCTTTGAACACAGTCACAGGAACAACAACTACAAAAACAATTGTAGTAAATGCACTGCCAGTTTTAGCACAGGTTGACATCGCTGAAGCTTCCGTTGCTAAGGATCATGCTTCCTCTGCAACAATTTCAGCTGCAAGCAAATTCTCAGCTGCTGTAACTGCTTACGATCAGTTCGGTGAGGTAATTGCGCCTACTGCATTAAAAGGTGTTTCACTTTCCACATACTTTAGTGCAACTGATAGCAACAGCTTAGGTGCTCCAATTGAGGCTGTACGTTTCTCAGCTGATGGTAAATATATCGAGTACAATGTAAAATCTTCTTTGGCAAATTATAAAGGTACTGCTAAATTCACCATGCTTTCAAAAACTAATGGTGCTACAGGACCTATCACTTCAAAATCTGATGTAGTCATTGGTGATGAAATTGAGCCGGCTTCTATTGAAGCTGTAAAAGCTCCAGGTGCTACCTTCATCAGCGGTGATAAAATTAAATTACAGTTTGCTGTAAAAGATCAGTACCAGAACAGATTAGCTCTTAACACTCCATCTGCGCTTGATGTAACTCCTAACGGTGAATACTGGGTAAAAGTTGAAAGCACAACCGGAACTATTGTAGGAAATTCTACAGGATCCGCAGTCGCTGGACAATGGAATGTATACGAAGTAGAGAGCGGATTGAAATTTGACTCTACAGTAGCATCTGTTAGCAAAACTGATACCATCAACTATGTATTAATGCAGGGCAATAAAGAAATCAGTTCTCTTACTTACAACATCACAGTCGCAAAAGAAGTATCTTCTTTTGAGGTATCTACTGATAAAGACACCTATTCTGCAGGAGATAAGATTGTTGTTACTGTAAAAGCTATGAGTCAGGCGAACACTCAGCAGAACTCATACTTAAATGGCGATGTAAACGTAATTGTATGTCAGACAGAGTCAGCATTAAAGACATTTAACAAAACCCTTAAATTCAAAGATGGTGAGGCTACATTTGACTTAACCGCAGAAGCTGCAGGCGAAAATCGTGAGATTTCTGTAACCAAATTTAATTCAACTGTTACCGGTAATAACAGCACTAACAAATACAAGGTATTAGCTGGCAGTGCCGGAACAATGGTTGTAAGCGGAGGTCAGTTTGTATTCAAAGATGCAAAGGGTAACTTCCTTGACGCGGGTTCAGGAAGCTATGAGTCATATGCAACCTTCACATTAAAGAATGTAACACGAAATAATGCAGCAGTAAGCATCAGCGATTTACACATTGGTACCGGATCAACCTCTGCAGCAGCCATTCTTGCTCAGGGTCAGACTGCTAAAGTTGAGATTAACAATGCTAGCAATACAGTTACAAAAATAGCCGGAATCGATTATGATATTTCTGGAACCAGTGCAGACGAAACCGATAGCTTTGCTGTTTCAGGAATCAAGGATGTTGATGTTGCAAACGGCGATGTTCTTGAGCTTTCTGTAACAATTAATGGTCTTACCTGGAGTAAGAAGATTGTTTATACTACAGGAGATGCTTTGTTCAGCAAATAAGATTATCGGTAAATAGGATACTTATTTCACTTACTATGTAAGATTGAAAAGGTGGATTGTCCGATTGGACGATCCACCTTTTTCAATCTCCAACGTATTAGACATGTTCAATACGTTCCGGGCGCATGGTTGCTGGCTTTGCGCTCTTTTTTCTTTTATTTCATTACTTAAAAAAAATTTTTTCAGTTTACAGATCCGAAAAAATCGTCTATACTCTCCAATAAACAAGAATTCAGTAAATACAGGGCTTTACAGACATCCGAAAAACTTCCCCTTTGGATGTATAGATTGAACAGTATTTACTAAAGATAATAATAAGTCTCTGCCCCGTGGAGATTTTCCCCTCTCCGTCATGCTTCGCATGCCACCTCTCCCCAAAGGGGCGAGGTCCAATAAAGGTGTCTGACACCATTATTTTAGAAAGCGAAATAAATTTTCAAAAAATGAGATGATACTTTGAATGATCTGTTCAAAGAAACCTGCTGCATCCTCGGAATTTTTAAACTGATTATAGATCGATCCCGCCTGATCCAGCAATTTGTTCACGTCGATATCGAGCTTACTGATCTTGAGCAGCATATCAACAAGCTGCTGGATCTCATCCTCATTCATCTCGAAATCGTATTTTTTCAGTGCTTCCTGAATACATTCACGGATGCTGTTTTCATCCTTCAGTCCGCCTTCCAATACCTGCTGTTTGACATAAGCGATAAATTCTTCCACTTCGCCGTCCTGTGCATTGGCAAGCATGGAACCGAGTTCTCCGGTTACAACGATCTCATTCATCGCCGCATCCAGACTCTGCTCATCCACCGGCTCGCCGGTCATCTCTGCATAGGCTTTCATCGCGCCGATCAACGCAGCCGTTCCCGAAATCGGTGTCGGACCGGCTACAATGATATCCGCATCCTCCAAGCCGGCGGTTGCAAGCGCATTTTTATACATACCGATGGTGCAGTAATTGATGTTTTTCGTGGAAATATTGAGTCCGTTTCCTTTTTCGCGTTTTACGATCACGACGGACGACAGCGCTCTGGTACCGATCTGCTCCTTTGGCAGGTATTCATCCAGATATTTGTGTTCTTCCTCATTGGTGATGCTTGTCACGTGATATTCATCCAGACCGGCAGCATCAATTCCCATCAATTCCAGAACGGTCGCCTTCTGTGAATCCGAGAGATTTGCTCCCAATGCGAGATACGGCATATCGTCCTCTTCGATCACGACATTGTCGTCGGCATTGATGTCTGAGGTATCGGTATCATCTACCTCAATTTCTCCTTCCACCTGCTGCGGTTCCTGATCTACCTCAATTTCGCCCTCGATCGAAGCTTCCTGATCCTGAGACTCTTCATCCGCTTCCAGCTCCCCTTCTGCCACTGCTTCTGCCTGCGGGGTCTCCAGCGCATCAGCCATGACCGGAACGGTCATGCTCAGACTGAGCGCAGCAGAAAAAGCAAGTGCAAATATACGATTTAACATCTTTTTCTTCATGATTTGTGCTTCCTCCGTTTATTTGAATCTCTTTTCCTTGATCCAATTCCAGATATCCGCATAGATAGTTTCATGATCCGGCTCGTTTAAAATCTCATGACGGTCATTTTCATACAGCTTGATCGACACGTCTTTGATGCCGTTTTTCAAAAACTGGTCGTAGATCCGCCTAACTCCAACTCCGCAGCCGCCGACCGGATCATCCGCTCCGGATATGAAGAAAATCGGCAGATCCTTTGGAATCTGTTGGATATACTTATCCTGATTATCATATTTTACCGTTGTGAACAGTCCCCAGTACCCATTCAATGTAAAATCAAAGGTGCAAAACCGGTCTTTATAATAACGCTTCACACTCTCTGTATTTTTGGACAACCAGCTGTTTGCCGGGTCAGACCCATCCATATTGTACTTTTTGTATTCACCGCTAAAAGTCGAATTTTTTACAAATTGACTGCGATAATGCCAGCCTCGAAATGTTGCGATCAATGCTACCACCGCAAGTCCAAAATTACAGGTTACAGTTGGAACATAACCCGTTCCGCACAAAATCGCCGCATCCACAGACTCACCGTGTTTTGTCAAAAATTTCCGAAGCAGATACGATCCCATACTGTGTCCAAAAATGACATATGGCAGATTTGGATAGCTGTTTTTTGTAATACAGGTCAGTTGATACATATCCGCAACGAGTACATCACTTGGCTTCGGCTTACAAAAATAGCCAAGATGCTGTTCATCGCGCACACTATGTCCATGACCCAGATGATCGTGTCCGACTACCAAGAACCCTTTCCCAGTCAAAAACTCGGCAAATCCCTCATAACGTTCAATATATTCCTGCATTCCATGAACAAGCTGTATGACGCCAATACATGCCTCATCATCCGGCAGATAACGCACACCATGAATCTTCGTCTTTGTATCTTTTGACAAAAACTGAAATTCTTCCTTTCTCATGCGATGCATCCTCCTCTTTTTCGTGTTCTGCTGTTGATCATGCGCCGATTAACGCCGTACCCTCTTTTAACACCTCATCGTAAAGGGCAATAAACCGGTCGTATGTCGCATTAATCGCGTTTTCATCGTCTGCCTTTCCTGCAAATTCATGACTCTTTGCCAGCTCTGACAATTCCTGCGCTCCGATCGTCATCGAAGTACTCTTGATCGCATGTGCAATAATGGCATAATTTTTCCAATCCTTTGCTTCACGATAAGCAGCGAGCTTCTCTTTGTACTCATCGCCCTGCTCTAAATATGCCTCAAGCACTTCTACAAAGATTTCTTCATCATCGGCACAATAGGCCATTGCTACGTCTTTATCAATATTTCCCATCTTTTCTTCCGCCTTTCTCTAAATATGAAACATACTCAGTTACAACTACTTTCAGTATACACATTCTGCACGAAAAAGAAAACCCTCAAATTACCTTGAGTTTCCGCAGTTTTATCCACGGAACCTCATTTTCATAGACATCACTATAAACAACTTTCAAAAAGTGCCCAAAATATAAGGAATCTCATTCCTTTTTGATGTAAAATAAAGTCACCACAACAATAATCCACTAAAC
>JALEJB010000237.1 GCA_022768825.1 Lachnospiraceae bacterium | reverse complement strand
TATTTTGTATAGAATCTGTATAGAAAAATAGCTCGCCGGGGCTTTTGGCTCACTATTCCTAAACTACATCAGCCTTTACATATTACTACGCGTTTTTCCAAATGTCAACCAATTTTCTGCGGTTCTTTGAGTTTTTTTATTTATTTGTATTTTCTATGGATGACACACAAGCTGCCCCGCCGGCCAGTAATAATTATCCGGTCGATTCGCCCATGCGATTCCCAGAATTGCTTTTCCTTTTTCATCAAAGCCCTGGCATACATATCCCCGAATCATCTCCACATGATAGATTCCCCGGTATCTGCCGTTATCTGCACCCTCTTCAAACATCAGATCTCCCGCCCGAAGCTTCATCTTCTGAATATTGGTCTCACTCAGTCCACCTTTTACTTCTTTCCCTTTCTCCACACACCACTGTGCCTGTGCCGCAGCTACCGGTGCATAATAGGAATTTCCAAAGCTGATTCCGGAACTTTTATAAGCTGTCCATGTCAGCGAACTGCAATCATAGTAGCCTTTTTGCATACGCTGTGGCTGACTGTAGGTACAGGTTTTTCCGATCTTTACAGCTTGTCGAATGGTCTTACAACGCTCAGGGGTCGTCACCGACACCGCACAGCCCATTGTAAAATCTCCCACTTTGGCTTTGATCACGGCATTTCCATTTTTCAGTGCCTTTACTTTGCCATCTCTTGTCACTTTGACGACAGACGGCTTCGACGAACTCCACTTGATCCCTTTTTTCATTCCATAGATTTTTAACTGTCCACTTTGTCCCGCGCTAAGGAGCATCGAGTTTTTATTGATGCCCACAGCGATGATATTTAGTTTGACACGAAATGTCTGTCCGTTCACAGTCAGTTTCACAGTCGTCTTACCTGAGCCGTAGACATCCAAGGCAATGGTCTGATTTTCCTTCATATAAGCAGAGGCAGACATCTTTTCGTTTGATGATTCACAGCTCACATCATAATAATCCGATTGATCCGGCAACCGATTCCCCGTTGACTTCAATCGAAACTCAAACTGTGAAATTGCATATGCGCCCTCTTCTCTTCTCACATAGCTTGTAGCAGATGTCTTATTTAATTTGACTCCGTTCATATTCAGACCGGATACCACATAATAAATCTTCGTTAGCAGACAACGATCAGCCATGTCATAAAATTCTGCTTGTACCGTTGCTTCCCCTACACCCGTAATCTGGTATGTACCATCTGATGATAATTGGATGACTTCATTCCAGTCATCGTCACATCGAAATTCTGCCCGGGTAATCGTGGTCTCTATGCCTTGCTTGTCGATCCATGAGCTCGGTGTGGCCAATGTTCCTGTATCACCGTAATACACAGACAATTGCTCTTCGGTCGTGTCCCCATAATAGGTATCGTCTTCTACGGTTTGTTCGTAGTTTTCTTCCTCACTATCATAATCATCATCGAAATACAGATTTTCATATTCGTGATAAAATCCATATTCATCATAATAGCCTTGAGAAGCCTCTGTCGTCTCCGGTGTCAACAGGCAGGAAAATACCGCCAATGACAGACCAATCACCAGTTTACTTATCCATTGTTTCATTTTTCTTTCCTCGTTCGTTCTATAAAAATTCAATTCCAATCATCGTCAGTCCGTGTGCCGGCGCTGTCGGTCCCGCAAGGCTGCGGTCACAGCCCTCCAGTATCGCATCGATCTGCTCCGGCGCGTACTCGCCCAGGCCCACCTGAATCA
>JALEJB010000211.1 GCA_022768825.1 Lachnospiraceae bacterium | reverse complement strand
ACCGGAAACAGAAGGCGTTTATTGACAGAAAAAAAATTGATTGTATAATATGAAGTAGGGACAGAATCGCTCTGCACCTCATAGATCATGCGAAAAAATTATAGCTTCAAAGGGGGAATGTATGATGAGCAAACAAATTATGATCGCTATCAGCCGTGAATATGGAAGCGGTGGACATCGTATTGCAGAAGAGTTGGCAAAAAAGTTAAATTTACCTTTATATGACAGAAATCTGTTGGATGAAATCGCGGAGAAAAAGGGATATAATAAACAGTATTTGGAGCATTTCGATGAGTCTGTACAGAATCCGTTTACTAAGAGAACTGTGCGGGGAATTTCCAATTCACATGAAGATGATGTGGCACAGATTCAATTTCAGTTTTTGAGAGAAAAGGCAGAGTCGGGAGAATCCTTTGTCGTTGTCGGCAGATGCTCCGACTACATCTTAAAGCCATATGAAGGACTGGTTTCCATTTTTGTGTCCGCAGATATGGAATTCAAGATCCGTCGTGTGGAAGAGCATCGCGGTCAGGATCGGAAAACTGCCATCAAGACGATTCGAAAACATGAAAAAGCGAGAAAATTTTATCACAACACTTACTGTGAAACCAGATGGGGAAGCCTGAAAGGCTACGATCTGTGTATCAACAGTGGTAAACTAGGTGTGGATCAGACGATTGATATCCTTCAGAAGTATGTGGAAGCTCGTATGCAGGCGTAACCGGTCTGTAAAACATGCTTGCAAAAAATGAAATCTATGATAGAATGATTTAATATTAAACTATATATCATGGATGAAACGACAATGGATGAAAATATTGAAATCGCATTAAAAGGCGGAGAATTCAAACGGTTATTGGAGTATCAGTTTAATATCATCAAAAGTACCTATGGCTTGAAAAAAGTTGACATCGATGTACTTTTCTTTTTGTCGAACTGTAACAGTGAAAATACACCGACAGATATTTATAAAAGACTGAGGCTTAACCGCGGACATGTGTCTCAGGCGATTGACGCTTTGATGAAAAAAGGATATCTTGTTGCAATGCCCGACTCTGAGGATCGCAGAAGCATTCACTATACGGTGAGTGAGCAGGCAAAGGAGGTCATTGCTGAGATCGCATCTTTGCGACAAAATCTTGAGGCACATATTTTTCAGGGAATTTCAGAGCAGGAGGTTGCCCTATACAAAGATATTACCGCTAAAATACTGAAAAACATTGAAAATCTGAAGAACAATTGATGCTGGATTTTTTTTACTCATATTGTTTAAAATTAAATTATTTAAAAATAAAACACAAAACGTCTGAGAGATAGAAAGGATGATGTTATGATTGAGAAAAAAGACTATGTGGATGTGTTAAAGCTGGGAAATGAATTGACGACGAGAAGATATCTGTTTAATAAGGTTCAGGTCAGCAAGGTCTTGTCCGCTTCGGACTATATCGCATTGCGTATCATTATGGACACAGAAAAGTCTGAGGATATCTATGAAGGTAAGACCTATCTGAAAGATATTTCGGAAAAAATGCAATTGTCGATCCGACAGACATCGAGAATGATCGGCGGATTAAAGGAACGGGGGTTGATTAACTGGTCCCATGACGGAAACGGAAGCGAAGGCACCTATGTGACGATCACAACCGGTGGTCGGGAGCTTTTCAGACAGCAGGAAACGGTGGTCAAAGAGTTCTATGGAAAAGTAATAGAGAAATTCGGTGCGGATAACATGGTGCAGCTTTTGAATCTGATGAAACAGCTGGAGACATTGATGAAAAGCGAGTTTGAGGAAAGGGAGATGATCGAAGATGAAGCAGGTGAATGAGTATGCAAAACAGGTAGAAAATATTTGTATCAAAAATGACAGTATCTCTCCCCGGTTATACGATGAATATGGTGTGAATCTGGGACTTCGCGATGAGAATGGAAACGGTGTTTTGACGGGGCTTACCAATATTTCAAAGATCATCTCTTCCGAGATCGTGAACGGACAGAAGATTTCAGCAGACGGAAAATTGTGGTATCGCGGATACCCGGTTCAGGATCTGATCCATGCGCTTGGAAAGACGGAGCTGGGATTTGAAAAGGTTGCGTATCTCCTGCTTTTAGGAGAACTTCCTGATGCAGCTGAGTTGTCGGAGTTTGCGCGCATGATCGGAGATTGCAGGACTCTTCCGACGAATTTTACCAGAGATGTGATCATGAAAGCACCGACGGCGGATATCATGAATTCCATGACAAGAAGTATCCTTACCCTTGCTTCTTATGATGAGAATGCAAAAGACACAAGTATTGCCAATGTGCTGAGACAGAGTATCCAGTTGATCAGCGAGTTCCCATTGCTGGCAGTCTATGGTTTTCATGCATACAATCATTATGAAAAACAGGAAAGTATGTTTATCCATCATCCGGATCCAACACTTTCGACCGCGGAAAACCTGCTGATGCTGCTTCGCCCGGACAAACAATATACCGAAGTGGAAGCCAAGGTTTTGGATACCGCCTTGATCTTACATATGGAGCACGGCGGTGGAAATAATTCGACTTTTACAACCAGAGTCGTGACTTCTTCGGGTTCCGACACTTACTCGACGATTGCCGCAGCGATGTCTTCTCTCAAAGGACCAAAACACGGTGGTGCCAATATCAAGGTCATGGAGATGATGCAGGATATCCGCAGCCATGTCAGTGATTATAGCGATAAGGATGAGATATGTGCTTATCTGACAAAAATTGTAGATAAAGAGGCGTTTGATAAAAAAGGTCTGATCTACGGAATGGGGCATGCGATTTATTCCTTATCAGATCCGAGAGAACGCGTCTTCAAAAGCTACGTGGAGAAATTGGCAGCAGAGAAGAATCGTCAGGAGGATATGCTGCTCTATCAGAACATCGAAGAGCTTGCGCCGGAAGTAATCGCGAAAAAACGCAAAATCTATAAGGGAGTCAGCCCAAACATCGATTTCTACAGTGGTTTTGTATACGATATGCTTGGCATTCCGCAGGAATTGTATACCGCCATTTTTGCCATTGCACGTATTGTTGGCTGGAGCGCACACCGGATCGAGGAATTGATCTGCACAAATAAGATCATACGACCGGCTTATATGAGCGTGATGAAGGAAGTATAAAGTCTGTTCCTGAATTCTGCGGCGATCATTGACATTTACAAAGCATGATTTTATAATTTCATCTTGAAAGTAGATAAGACTCCCACCTCTATAGGTGGCGAGTAAAGCAAATTCGTCTTGGTGGGAGTCCAATCTCCTTCCAAGATAAAGCCTCCGGCGGATTGCAGAGGTGCGCAGAAGAAGAATGTCATGCAGAGCATGAC
>JALEJB010000202.1 GCA_022768825.1 Lachnospiraceae bacterium | reverse complement strand
TTGCATGACATTCTTCTTCTGCGCACCTCTGCAATCCGCCGGAGGCTTTATCTTGGAAGGAGATTGGACTCCCACCAAGATGAATTTGTTTTACTCGCCACCTATAGAGGTGGGAGTCTTATCTCCTTTCAAGATAAAAATACTTTTGCGACAATATCATCGTCAGAAGCATTTGGATCATTTTCAATGATGTCCACGATTTTTTGGATGGTAGTTTCGTCCTCTTCCATAAAATCAGCAATTGATTTGACATCCATTTGTTTCGCGTACTTCTTTCGAGTCAGTGATACGATATTTTTGTTTTTTCCTATAACTTCACCTTTAACTATTCCTCTACTTTCCGCTTCGCGCAGAACATCTGATGGCAGTGGCAGTACTTTTCCACCCATAATGTTGTCCACTCCTTCCTTCAATTGAACCTGTTTCTTTAACATATAATCCACAAGTTTCCGCATCAGATCATACAGATCCCGGTACAGACTGATATCCGTTATCAAAGACACTTGCAGTCTTTCTAATATATTAGCATATTCCTGATAGAAATGCGCCCTCTTTTTTTCATCCTGCTCGATTAATGCATACTGTTTTTCATAGCGCATGATATAAAACGGCAGGTAAATATACAATTTTTTCTCGAAGATTTCATCGAGAGAAACATTTTGCATATGAACAACCGGAACTTTGTATAATACCGTTGTTTGGTCTGCCAGTTCGAGTTCCATCTGTGCATGGCATTCCTGATGCGAGGTATTTCGTATGTATACGATGCAGGATTGCGGGAGCTTCATGCGGAAGTTTCCATCTTTATTTTCAATCTTGCTCAAACCGATCATAAAATCGTACTCCAACATCCGGATCACCATGTTGCCATCCGGAGTACTTTGAAATTCGATATGATAAACATGATTCTGTACCATATTACAACTATCGGCAATTACTTTTGACACGACTTTTCGGTATTCCTCAGGCAGTCGATAGATTGGCTCGTTGTCGTCATAGTTGGTATGAAACACTTCATTAAACAACGGAAGTAATAGCTTGGGATGACGTTCCTGAATGGTACGAATGACGTCATCAAAAATTGTGTTATTTTCATTTTGCATGCAATGCCCTCCTTTGTAAAAATATAAATCTGAGATAAAAGCAGAACTTTTTGAATATCCCAAATCCTATCCCCACACAAGAAATGGAACTTTGATAAAATAGAAATACTATGAATTAGATTTCCCCTCTGGTATAAAGAGGGGATTCTGCTTTGATAAAATGATAGCATGGTATGTTGGTCAAGGCAATAGATACAAATATTAAATTTTTATAAAATCCCCTCTCCGTCATGCTTCGCATGCCAAGCCCCAAAGGGGCGAGGCAGGATATCACTCCTCCTCGATCACCTGATCCGTATACTTTCTTTGCATGTCATGTCGTTTCTTTCGGTTTTCCACTGTGTCAAAGATAATTGAAAAATCATAATCCTCCGGATACAGCTCCGTTGCCGCCACATGAAGCTTCACACGCTTGTGGTTGATCCAGATCTTTTTATCCGGCAATTGGACACGCAGCACGCCCTTTTCATTGATCGGTTCACATACGATTCCGATTTTTTTATCCGGATAAACCATGACGCTGTCACCGATCTGATACTTTGTCTCAAGATTTTGATGTGATCTTCCAGTCCCCGATTTGACGATCCGATGCTCCGTTTGTTTTTCCAACTGATGATCCGCTTTCCCAAACCGGTAGGATTCGACGGCAGCTTCTCCGTAAGCGGCACGAATCGCTACCCGCAGCATCTCATTTGGCATACCCAGTCTGTCTGCGATATAAAATGCACAGCTTTCTCCGGCTTCCCCGATGACCATCTGGTATGTGGGGCGCAGCGTCTCTTTATCAAAGGTCATTCTGGCATTCGTCAGATTTTCTTTTTCCTTCGCATAATCCTTTACCTGTGGATAATGCGTGGTCACAAGAAAAATCGCTCCGCTTTTTTGCAGTTCTTCCAAAATT
>JALEJB010000029.1 GCA_022768825.1 Lachnospiraceae bacterium | reverse complement strand
TGTGAAAAAATGACAGCCCGCTCAGAGGAAGAGCGAAAAAAACTGATACACCGTCTGAACCGGATGGAAGGGCAGATTCGAGGGATTCGGGGAATGGTGGAAAAAGATGCTTATTGTGCGGATATTTTAATCCAGTCTGCTGCAGTGAACGCTGCGGTCAATGCATTTAATAAGGAATTGCTGGCAAGTCATATTCGGGGCTGTGTTGCAAGAGATATCCGTGAGGGTAAGGATGAAGTGATCGATGAGTTAGTTGCAACTCTGCAAAAACTCATGAAATAAAGGAGACGAATCAAGTATGGAACAATATACAGTAACTGGTATGAGCTGTGCTGCCTGCTCTGCCCGTGTGGAAAAAGCAGTATCGGGCGTGGAAGGAGTTACTTCCTGCTCAGTGAGTCTGTTGACCAATTCCATGGGTGTGGAAGGAACCGCATCCGCTGAGGAAATCATAGCGGCAGTTCGCGATGCGGGATATGAAGCAGCTCTGAAAAGGGGAAATAAAGATCAGACTACACGTTTATCCTCAGATGAGGATGCGTTGAAAGATCGGGAAACGCCTGTGTTAAAAAAGCGGTTGATCACCTCTCTGGGCTTTTGGATCGTACTGATGTATGTTTCCATGGGGCATATGATGTGGGGCTGGCCGCTGCCGCCGTTTTTTCATGACAACCATGTGGCGATGGGGCTTTTGCAGCTATTGTTAACGGTTATCATTATGGTGATCAATCAGAAGTTTTTTATCAGCGGCTTTCAGAGCTTGTGGCACCGTGCTCCGAATATGGATGCTTTGGTTGCCTTAGGTTCTGCGGCAGCTTTTGTATACAGTACAGTTGCGCTGTTTGCTATGACGGACGCCCAGGTAAAAGGTAACGCAGATGCAGTGATGACATATATGCACGAGTTTTACTTTGAATCTGCTGCAACGATTCTTGCGCTGATCACCCTGGGAAAAATGCTGGAGGCACGTTCCAAGGGAAAAACTACCGATGCCCTGAAGGGGCTGATGAAGCTGGCTCCAAAGACTGCCACGCTTCTGCGGGATGGTGCCGAAATCACTGTGCCCATCGAGCAGGTGGCAAAAGGAGACATCTTTGTCGTGCGTCCCGGTGAAAATATCCCTGTGGACGGAACGGTTCTGGACGGAAACAGTGCAGTAGATGAATCCACCCTGACAGGAGAGAGTATTCCTGTAGACAAAGCGGTGGGAAGTGCAGTTTCCGCAGGAACACTGAACCAATCGGGCTATATACGCTGTGAAGCGACAAGAGTAGGGGAAGACACCACACTTTCGCAGATCATTCAGATGGTCAGCGATGCGGCTGCAACAAAAGCACCGATTGCCAAGGTCGCAGACAAGGTATCAGGTGTGTTTGTACCTGCCGTGATCACGATTGCGGTGATCACCGTGATTGCATGGCTTCTCGCCGGACAGACGGCAGGATTTGCTTTGGCAAGAGGAATTTCTGTGTTAGTGATCAGTTGTCCTTGTGCCCTCGGTCTTGCTACCCCGGTTGCCATTATGGTAGGCAATGGAATGGGAGCAAAGAACGGGATTCTCTTCAAGACGGCGGTATCTTTGGAGGAGACGGGAAAAACACAGATCGTGGCACTGGATAAAACGGGAACGATCACGCAGGGAGAGCCAAAGGTTACGGATATCATTCCGGCAAACGGCAGGAGTGAAAAAGAGCTTTTGTCAATTGCCTATGCGCTGGAGAAAAAAAGCGAGCATCCGCTGGCGCGCGCAATTAATCAAAGGGCAGAAGAAGATGGACTGGAGGCAAATGAGGTAGAGCAGTTCCAAGCCTTACCGGGAAATGGACTTACGGCAGTTTATGATGGGGCTGCTTTGTTTGGCGGCAGTTATCAATATATCAGCGGACAATTACAGGTGCCTGCTGAGCTCAAAGCAACGTCTGATCAACTATCGGAAGAAGGAAAAACACCGTTGTTCTTTGCAAGTGACGGTGAACTCTGCGGTATCATTGCCGTGGCTGATATCATCAAAGAGGATAGCCCGCAGGCAATTAGAGAAATGCAGAATATGGGTGTCCATGTAGTGATGCTGACCGGTGATAACGAGCGCACAGCCAAAGCGATCGGTGCAAAGGCAGGTGTGGATGAGGTAATTGCCGGTGTACTTCCTGACGGAAAGGAAAGCGTGATCCGGAAGCTGCAGCAAAAAGGAAAGGTGATTATGGTCGGTGACGGCATCAATGACGCCCCGGCACTGACGAGTGCCGATATCGG
>JALEJB010000171.1 GCA_022768825.1 Lachnospiraceae bacterium | reverse complement strand
TTGGCTTTGGATAAGCTGTTATAATAGGTTTCATTCCAGTTTCTGTCTGTCACACGAAGAAAATTCATTCCCGATTTCTTTTTCAAAATGGCCACATTGTTTTTTGCTGTCATCATTTTTTTACGTTTCACCTGTTCGAGATTGATGACACGGTCCTCTGTGTACAGAAACAAATTATTTGTAAGCTTCATATCACTAAGATTTACATCCCCGGAATGATCCCAGATATGTATGATGCCCAGCGAATGCGAATCATCACCATCACTGTTGGTATCATGTGCATAACCAATGTCACGAAAATAATTATCATCAATCGTGATTCCTGACATATTCACATCCTTTGCTTCTTCCGTAAAACAAATCACTCCAATTCCACCGTCGCATTTATCAAATACATTCCCTCTGGCTTCTACATCTCCCAGCTCTGTGGCAAAACCATCCAATGTACCGGTCCAGCCAAGCTCGACCGTAAATCCACCTTCCCTGCTTCCGTAAAAATAATTGTTATAATATTTTGATCCCGATCCTTGAAAACCTGCACATTCTCCGCCAACCATTCCCCTATGTTCATCGGTGCTAAAGGAAAGATATGTATCACCACAGAAATAGACCTCGCAGTTTTGCAACGTGCAGCCTTTTTCATTTTGATCTGCCATATTACCGATTCCCTGATTTCCAACATTTTTTACAACCAGATCATCAAATGTACCGTTGCTGCCACAGTGAAACCCCCAGCCATGACATAGCCGAATGCTTTTGTATACCTTGCCCGGATTTCCTTTTTTACAGCTAAAATATAACGTTCCTTTCTCGTTGCAATCATATACATAGAGATCTCCGCTTGCTTTATCCAGATATTTCTTAGATGGACGCACATCAACAAAGAAGCTGTTATTCGGCAATTGATTAACATTCAAATATTGTTTTGCTTTATACTTACAGCAGTAATTATCATCCTTGTAGTGTCCGTTCGGACAACACTCATACCATTTCCCGGTCCGATAATCATAGTAGCCTACATAATTATCTGCTGAGGTTCGATTGTTTAATGTCAACGAGCCGAGAAACGGCACCTTATCACGATAAACCCAGATATTTTTCGTTCCTTTTTTCAGTGTCCACATGGAAGGATCAGCAGCCTCCGCAAGGGAAAAATCAAACACCGGCTTAGCACCGGTTCCGTAGGTCGAATAAACCATATTCGGATACCACAAATAGATTCCGTCACGGTTCCATGTATCACCGCGCTTAAACAGTATCGTTGCGCCACCGTTTTCTTCTACGCTCTGATATATGACTCCGTCCTGATCCTCGTTCACCCGTTTACAGGTCTTCCATGCAGTCTCCGGAGACAAACCGTCGTTTGCATCATCTCCTGTGGAGCTGGAGACATAAAATACGGTCCCGACTGTCTTGATGTCTGTCTTATGATTTTTTATCTGTTTCACACGTTTGTCTATCTTTTTACTATACTGTTGATAGACGGTACTCTTTTGCGCTGCATTTGCAACAAGGGTTTCTCCTGTGCTGCCAAGCATACCTGTCAAAAGAGTGATCGTAATGCAAACCATTGCTACAATTTCTGTCAATTTTCGTTTTTTCATCGTCTACCTCCATGTCCATGAGTCACTTTTTTGAATCATCAATTTCAATGTCTTTGCGCTTCCATAACCGCATATTTTTTTTGAATTTTAGCATATTCATTTTCCCTTTTGGTATGCTGTATGCATACCATTGTGAAACAGTAATCGAACATTAACTCTGCACTCATAATTGCGAGCGCTACTAAAGTGTGATCTGAACTGTCGTAAATTTTGCGACAGTTGAAGCATCCATCTCATCTTTCAAAGCATTATTTCAGGCGGAAAATGCTTGTTCCATCGGTCAGATATAATTGATCTGAAACCTGGGTTCGCCATACTCTGCGATCAGTTCCTCCATCTGACCCTGTTCGATGGCACTCATATCTACAGTCGCAAGATTGGGCATCGCAAATAACGGTGACAGATCATCGATCATACATTCTTCCATATTCAGATGCGTGATATCCTCACGTCCCTCCAATGCCGAGATGTCCCGAATATCTGAATAGAAAATATATAGTTCTCCAATATAGGCGACATCCCGGATACACTCCAGATCTGTCTGTCCGTCAGCCCCGATCGCCAGTGCATTGATATACATCCCCTGTATATACTTCCAGGCGTCTGAATTGTTTTTAATTCCCAGATACTCATATCTCTGAAATTCGCCGATCGGACTGCCGTCATAGCTTCCTGTATTGTCAAGATTCAGTGAGCGAATAGCCGGCCATGTACGGACGACCTCGATCCCCTCCAACATCCCATTATCAAGCAGATTAAAATCCCATAATTTGTCTTTGCCCGTAAGCGGCGAGAGATCCGAAATATTATTATTCGCCAAATTGATCTGCTGCAACTCATTCAGATCCTTCATCGGGGACAGGTCGATGATCTGCTCCGCTTCGATATACACGACCTTCAGATTCGGCATATGAGAAAGATCTGACAGATCTGTAATGGGGCCGCGGATCCGGGCATCTGTCGCATACCACTCGCCACTCACCTCCCAGAATTCAGCCTGGGAAGCGCAAGCCCTATCCGACTGTATGTAGATTTCTTCTACCTGCGCCAGTTCCTCCATCGTCAGCGCTCCATTCGGTCGATCCAGCACAAGTCGCACGGCTTCCTCGATGAGCGGCTCCTGAAATGTCACAGTTCTGTCATGAACCAGCGTCCGGTACGAGAGGGCGCCGCCTGTCACGCATACTGCCAGTACCGCTGCCAAGGCTGCTGCCCACTTCGTCATTTTTCTTCTGTGTACGAGGTACTCCCGTGTCGTCCGGTGCAATGCGTCCAGCAGCTCGTCATCGTTTTTATAACGCTTGTCCGGCGCAAAGGCGCAGCATTTTGCAGCGATCTTTTCCAGCTTTGTAAGAGGGAGTTTCATGGGCTGCTCCTTTCCGGTCAGAAGCCATGACAACACCACGCCAAAGGAATAGATGTCCGAGCGTATATCCGTCTGCATAAAGCCATACTGCTCCGGTGGCGCCAAGCCTTCCGTTCCGCTGATTACCGTATCGCTGGCTGCCTCTTTCTTATACACACGGCTGATACCAAAATCAATAAGTGCCACACTGCCGTCATCCCGTACGATAATGTTCTTCGGTTTGATGTCCCGGTGAATGATAACCGGATCACTGGTATGAAGCGCCTTCATCGCCTCTGCCAGCGCGATCGCCAGATCTCTTGCGATGTCTTCCGTCATGATGTGCCCTTTGACATACTGATTCAAGGACACGCCTTCTATATATTCCCTCAAAATACAGCGGTAGTTTTCGTTTTTATACTCTCCAACGTAGCAGGGCAGCGCGGCGCAGCGGATGTCCTCCATCTGCGCATCCTCCGTCTGGTCAAGCAGTTTACTGTCTCCGGTGTAACATTTCGCCACCATCTTTTTCCCGGTAGACTTTTGTTTCAAAAGCAACGTGTCACAACCGTCCGCACAACTCAGACATTCTTCGACCTCATACACATCCACCAGCTCCCGCGGCAATAGCTCCTCGTAGCCTTCCCCATAAAAGTTATAGAATGCCTCGTACGTTTCCACTTTT
>JALEJB010000166.1 GCA_022768825.1 Lachnospiraceae bacterium | reverse complement strand
GGTATTGGGGTAATTACATGAGACAAAAAATAGTCAGACAAGGCGATGTGATCGTTCGCAAACAGGACAAGGTGATGGAGTGGTATCTGATTCAGGAGGGCAGGGCTGCCCAGCGATTCGGGCTGAATCAGATGATTTTAGAGCGCAATTCCATCATTGGTATTTTAGAGAGTGACTGGTTTATCTGCGATTATATCGCCTTGGAAGATACCAAGCTGATCATATTAGATCAGATGGATGCAGACGGATTGGGCCAATTGTTAAAAGAGCATGAAAATTTTCGTGCTGTTTTTCTTCGGGCTGCGATCGAACAGAAATATCAGGCGATCCGCCTGTATGAAGCACTTCGTGAAAAATGCGCACTGCTTCATGGCTATTCCATGAATGCATATCATGATTACTGCAGCATCTGTCATGATGAACTGGTGCCGGAAAAGCCTTTTTTGAGAATGGAAGCCTTTGAACCGGTCGCTATGACTCATAAGGTGGAAAACTGGGAGATTAAGAGTGCATATCATATGCGCAAGCAATATTTGAAAGAATTTCTGATGCTGATGATCCGTGATGACGCCATGTGCGTCGGGGCGATCATGGAGGCAGGGGCGCAGGTGCGTCGTACGTCACTGGGCATTGCGGCGATGGATTCCTATCTGCAGTTGAATCGTGACATTTTCTGGTCAGAAAGTCACAATGATCTGTTTCACTTGTATTTTGATCTGGCGATTGCGATGTCTGCACAGCAGAAAAGCATCGATGGGATCCGGGGCAAGATGGAAGAAGGATATCAGGTGATGAAAAAGCTGGGTATCTACACGGAAGAGGAATTGAAGTCTTGCCGTGATACCTATGAGAATTATGATTTTAGTATGGCGTCTAAGGGACTGATCAATGTAGCACAGGAAGACAGTCTCACGATCATCTTAAACTATGCCAAGCTCGATGAGAGCGAGGCAGTCGCGATCAAAAATCTGTTTAAACAGTACAAGGCATTGAAAGATCCTTATTCTACCGATGATACGTCAAGAAGACTCCGGAGACAGTTTGATCAGTTTTTTTACAAAGTATATGAAAAAGTATTCTTTGAAGCAGTGGACAGCTATGAACCTTTATCACCGATCATCCAGATGTTTTTGAACTTCGGATTTATGGATGGGGATCTGATGGGAAGTGAATATACGAGAGCTCTGCAGAACCTGACCGATCATATGAGCCTGTTTCATTCGAACCATGTCTATACGATATTTGAATGGCTCGAGGCAATCTATTTTGGGGAAAAGCAACCGTCCAGAAATGAGTTTGATCTGGATTATGACGGATATCTGCAGGAACTGCAACGGAATGGAGAGATTTCGGAGTCAAAGATGCTGAGCTTTCAAAACGATACAAATCAGATGGTGAGATTTGAGATCCGCAATCTCTTTCACAGTGGACACCGGACGACATTTGGAAAGATCACAACCTTTTTCCCGGTACTTCGCAAGGATGAGATGATCAATGATGTACAGCGCATGGCAGTGACAGCGGATCGCCTGGATGCGGCGATCAATCAGATTCGTGAGATTGATTACTCTCTTTTGTATCGACCGGTCTCGTTTTCTGATCCGAAGCACGGCATGCCGCAGGAATGGATTCAAAAAGAGATCATGCCGGATATCATCCTGATGCCAGATGCGGGAAGCAAAGCGATGATGTGGCAGGAAAATTGCGGTAGAAGGGCAGATACACCAGCGAGATTTATCTTTCCCATTTTTACGGCAGTAGATCTGGATCAGATGATGCTTGAGACGATGGGCAGATATCGATGGGAGATCTGTCGCCGGATTCAGGGAGCATATTGGAATGATATCAGAACGCCGTCCCTGACTTCGGAGTATTGCGATTATGTCCAGTTTTGCAGCAAAAACAGCGAGTTGTCCGCTGAGCAAAAGGAAAAGGTCAAGGCGACACTCAAGTCTGCCAAAAATAATTACAAAGAAGTGTTTGTGCGTGATTATGTAAACTGGATCCGCTATGAATCACAGGGCAGCTTCCGACTGAATAAGGTAGCGAGGGGCATTTTGGTTCAGTATTGTCCGTTTCCGAAGGAGATCCGTGAGAGCTTGAAGCAAAACCCGGTATTTCAAAAGATTTTTGAAAAGCATGAGCTGCAAAATACAAAGACGCTTCGCAAACTTGAGATTCAATATGAGAAGTATGAGGAGGCCGGTGGAGAGATCACACAGGAATTACAGGATAATCTGAGATTTTATCAGTTTTAGGTGATACATTTTCATAAATATTAGGAATCTGATATCATCTTTGGGAAAAAGAAATTATGATAAGGAGAAAAGTTTTTGAAAAGGAGTGAAAGTGATGCATAAAAAAAGTTTGATCAGTAGTGGAATTGTAGCTTTGTTGGCAGTGGCGATGGTGGCTGCTTCCGTTGGACAAGAGAAGATTACACCTGTGGCCGAGTCTGAGTCTGTGACGGAGGTGCCCATGACGGAGGAGACGCCGCAGGAAACCGAAACCGTGGAGACACCGGAGGAAGAGGCACAGGGCAATCTGATCGTCAATGGAGATTTTTCGGATGGGACGAATCATTTTAATGTCTATACCAATGGCGGCAGTTACAACATGACAAGAAACTCTGAAGGCGAGCTTCAGATGGATATCACGAATACCGGAACCGTCAACTATGGTGTGCAGCTTTATTATGATGGATTTCAGCTGGATCAGGGCGCAGAGTACGAGTTTTCTTTTGATGTCCGGGGAAGCATTCCTCGTGACATGGAATGGCGAATCCAGATCAATGGTGGAGACTATCATGCATATTATGCCGAAGTGATCGACGTGACCGAAGAGACGCAGCATGTCGTATCAAGATTTACGATGGAGGAGGCATCTGACCCGGCACCGAGATTGTGCTTTAATATGGGCGCAAGCGATGCGGTGGCACAGGATGAGCCGCATTCTGTCATGTTAGATAATTTGGATCTGGAACTGGTGGATGATTCCAATCTGGTGGAGCAGGCAGCAGCCGTGGAAGCACCAAAGGTAAAAATAAACCAGATCGGTTATCATCCGAGTGATAAAAAGGTTGCAGTTTTTTCAGATCTGGCATGCAGCGATGGGGAGATTTCTCCGGTATCGAATTTCCAGATTGTAGATAGCAGCACAGGGGAGACGGTATACAACGGAACCATTTCAGAGGGAAGATTGGATACGTCAACCGGAGAAGTCAATGCGTCAGGAGATTTTTCTGATTTTACGACCCCGGGGACATACAAGATCGTGACGGCAGATGGTGAGGAGTCCTTCGTATTTTCGATCGGGGAAGATCTTTATCAGGATACGCTTGAACAGGTGGCAAAGATGTTTTATCTGCAGCGATGCGGTCAGGAATTGACAGAGGATGAGGCCGGCGCATTTGCGCACCCGGCCTGTCATGATACACTTGCGACAATTTATGGTACCGATCAGAAAATTGATGTCAGCGGTGGTTGGCATGATGCCGGAGATTACGGAAGGTACATTGTTCCTGCAGCAAAGGCAGTTGCCGATCTGCTGCTTGCATACGAGAAGGATCCGGACGCTGTAAAGGCAACCGATTTATTGCAGGAAGTGAAATATGAGACGGATTGGATGTTAAAGATGCAGGATCCATTAACCGGTGGTGTGTATCACAAAGTGACCTGTAAAGCATTTCCGGGCACTGTGCTTCCACAGGATGAGACGGAAGAGCTTGTGGTCAGTCCGCTTTCTAAAGTGGCGAGCATAGATTTTGCGGCCAGTATGGCATTGGCATCACGCATCTATACAGAAAATGGCGACGGCGCATATGGACAGATATGCCTGGATGCTGCCCAAAAAGCTTGGAGTTATTACTTACAGAATAAGACTGTTCGTGGTTTCCAAAATCCAAGTGATATCACAACCGGCGAATATGCGGATGGAAGCAGCGCGCAGGAGTATTTCTGGGCGGCGGCAGAGTTGTATAAGACGACCGGTAATTCGGAATATAAGACGCATATGGCAGAGGCATTAGCAGAAACGAAAGAAGCTTCAGAAAACTTAGGTGGGCTTGGCTGGATGGATGTGGCAGCCTACGGTGCTTATGCTGCGCTGACGACGCCGGAGTTACTGGCAGACAGCAGTGGATTATTGTCAGAGATTCAGACAGCATTTTTTGCAGCTGCAGATGAGGTGGTTGCCATCGCAATGAGTAATCCGTACCTTGTAAGCAGAAAAAATGAGTTTGAGTGGGGGTCGAATATGGGCATTGCCAACAACGGCATGCTCCTGATGCTTGCCAATGAGATCGCTCCGAATGAGGAGTATGTAAATTGCGCAAAGATGCAGTTGAATTATCTCATGGGTGTCAATGCCACCGGCTACTGTTTTGTGACGGGAGCAGGAACGCTGTCTCCGCAAAATCCACATCATCGTCCATCACAGGTAATTGGTGAGTGTATGCCGGGTATGCTTGTAGGTGGTCCGGACAGTGCGCTGGAAGACCCATATGCGAAAGCTGTTTTAAAGGATACTCCGGCAGCAAAATGTTATGCAGACAATGCACAGAGCTATTCGTGCAATGAGGTGACCATATATTGGAATTCACCGCTTGTTTATTTGCTTACTGCAAATTCTTAATGGACCGATGTTCAAGATATTGTGTCAAGTTTTCTGTGAAAACTTGACATGTAGCGTCGGTCCATTTGCCGAAGGCAAATTCTTAATGGACCGATGTTCAAGTGAAAGGAAGACAGAAAATGAGTTTACAAGAAAATGATCAATTACTGAATTTAATGGAAAAAATCTATGATCATTTTGCTGCGGTCTATATGATCGATGTGAAAACAGAACGATATCAGAGAGTCAAAACAGATGCATTTTTGGAGCAGCTGCTTGGGGAAGCAGGTGATCTGGAATTTGCGTATAAAATGTTGTTTCAGTCCATCAACGGATCCAGAAGCGGCTCGAAGTATGATGCGTTCATTTACAAAAAGGTATTTGCGAAAGATGGGCATAGCGGAAATATCAATCTGTCAGATGAGGGAGCAGAGCATTATTATGATTATCGGGTGTTTGCTTTGGATGAAGAGGTAAATGTGCTTCTTATGTTTGAGAGCAGATCAAAAATGGAATCGGATCAGATTGAAAAACTAAAGATGGATACGATTCAGGAAAATTATCTGTTTTCCATGTATGTAGATCTGAAAAATGATACACTCCGCAATTCTGTCACCACAGAGATCAGCGCAGGCAGACAGGACTATATGGAACTGAAATACTCGGATTGGAGATATATGATCGCCAATATGTTTTTGCCGGATGACCGGACGATGTTCCTTCAGATCTCAGATCCGAAATACCTGATCGAGCACCTCGAAAAAGAAAAAAATCTGCGTTACGAAGTTCAGATGCAGAATATGAAGGGTGAATATGTGTGGGTACGTCTGATGTTTAACCGCATGAACGGATTTTCCAGAGAAAATCCACTTCTTGTATATACGGTGCAGGATATTCATGAGGATATGATGCGCCTGCTGCAACAGGAAAACATTGTGGCAGCAGTTGAGGAACAAAATCAGAAATTATCTGATATCAACAAGGCGAAGAGTGTGTTTATCTCAAATATGAGTCATGAAATCCGTACCCCGATCAATGCGGTGCTCGGAATGGATGAGATGATCCTTCGTTCAACCGATGATAAACAGATCCAAAGCTACGCGTATGATATTAAAAATGCAGGAAAAATGCTGCTTAGTATCATCAATGACATTCTCGACTATTCGAAGATTGAAGCCGGAAAGATGGAGATCATTCCGGTGGAATATCATTTGGGATATATGCTGGATGATATCAATAGTATGATTTCTGTGAAGGCAAAGGAAAAGGATCTGGAATATATTACCGATATCTCACCAAACCTTCCAAGCATCGTATATGGGGATGAACTGCGTATCAAGCAGATCATGATCAATATTTTGACTAATGCGGTGAAATATACACCAACGGGTAGTGTGACTTTTTCTATCCGGGAAAAAGAGTCGTCGGATGAACAAGTCGCATTGGAGGTTTCTGTTACGGATACCGGTATTGGTATGAAGCCGGAGGACTTGGGAAAACTGTTTACCGATTTTCAGCGTCTGGAGGAAAAGCGAAACCGCAACATTGAAGGCACCGGACTTGGAATGAGCATTGTGGTTCGACTTTTAGAGCAGATGAACAGTAAACTGGAGGTGCAGAGTGTATATGGAGAAGGATCTACGTTTTCGTTTGTCTTAGCGCTTCCGGTAGTGAATGCAACTCCGATCGGAGATATGAGGACCATTCGGGAAAAACGCATTCTGGAAGATCTGGGAAATCGCAAGCTGTACGCTCCGAGAGCAAGGATTCTGGCGGTTGATGATAATCAGACCAATCTGTTTGTTCTGGAAGGTCTGCTGGAGAAGACCGGCATACAGGTGGATTGTGCGATCAACGGAAAGCGTGCGTTGAAAATGCTTCAGGCCAATCATTATGATCTGGTACTGTTAGATCATCTCATGCCCGTGATGGATGGTATTGAGACGCTGGGACATATCCGGGATCTGGGGGCGGATTATGAAGAACTTCCGGTGGTAGCACTGACTGCGAATGTATCCAGTGATTCGCGCCAACGCTATAAGGGGGCAGGTTTTACGGATTATCTGGAAAAACCGATCGTTGTCTCGGAATTGGAGCGTGTACTGTTTACCTATCTGCCGGATGATTTGTTGGAGTAAGAACAAAAATATTAGGATTGGGTTCCATGATTTTATAAAAATTTAATATTTAGAAAGATTGTATTTGCTTTGGATCGATGGTAAAATTGATTCAAAGCAGATTTTCATATTAGGCATGGCCATTAGGGGGCTTCATGTTTTCTGTTTATCATGAGTATATTTAAGTATCACGAAAATTCTTGCTTTTACTTCACAGTTACAAGAGCAGGAATGTGATGCATGTTCCTGTTCAACACATCAGAATAGCCCGTGTATCGGGGGTAAAGAACAGGAGGAAAAAATATGAGTGGAAACAGAGAGTACAAAAGCGATGTGTTCAGCATGCTTCTGGAGGACAAAAAGAATGCATTACAATTATACAATGCATTGAACGGATCGCAGTATACAGATCCGGAGGCAGTAGAAATGAAGACTTTGGATTCGGGCGTGTCATTGACGGTGAGAAATGACGCAGCATTTGTGTTGGATTCCAATCTGAGCATTTATGAACATCAATCGTCCGTATGTCCGAATATGCCGGTGAGATGTCTGATCTATTTTACAAACATTATTGAGAAAATGGTCAATAAGCGTAATTTATATGGGAAGTCTCTGGTTAAGATTCCGACGCCAAGGTTTGCGGTCTTTTATAATGGACCACTGGATCAGCCGGAGCAATACGAACTTAGCTTATCGGACGCATTTGAGCATTCCATTGAGAGGCCGGAGATTGAACTGACCTGCAGAGTGTACAATATTAATCAGGGAAGAAACAAGCAGTTATTGGATGCATGTCCGGTGTTAAAGGAGTATATGATTTTTGTGGATTATGTGAGAGAATTTCATGCACAAAATGATTATGAGAAGTTGGAATTAGCAATCAATCGTGCGATTGATCGGTGTATTATGGAAGGTGTGTTGAAAGATTTTTTGATAGAACATCGTTCGGAGGTGGTCAAAGTGACACAGTTGGATTATACGTTTGACAGGCAGATTGAGCTGGAACGAGAGGATGCCAGGGAAACCGGATTGGCGGAGGGTCGAGAGATTGGAAGAGAGGAAGGCCGGGAGATTGGAAGAGCCGAGGGAAGAGCCGAGGGAAGAGCACAGGGTAGAGAATATGAAGTGTTTCATTCGGTGCAGGAGGGTGACTACGACGCAAAACGCGGAGCGCAAAAACTGAATATGACACTTGAAGATTTCCAGAAAAAGATGAAACAAGCGGGATTCTCTTAATTGATTCCTCATTTATGCCGATAAAATAAAAAACAAAATGGATTTTGTTACAGGCAGTGGTCATGAATCATATCATGGAAGATAAGGAGCGACCCTATGAATATTCAGAGAAGTCAAAACAGTCGTATGAGCTATCCTGATAGTAATAGCCGGATTGGAACGGGTCAGAAAAAGGAGGATCCGATTCTGTCCGGCTTTTCTCATAAGCAGGAAAGAGATGCGCATACCATCAATCGGATGTTAGAGTCAAAAAACGAGCCGATAAATATGCCAAAAAACAGTTTGATCAACCAGAGCATCGAATATGCAAACACGTTGCAGGCAATGCGTAAAAGTTCAAAAAACACAGCAAATGCTGTCAAAAAATTAAAGTATGATTTCAAGGCAATCTCAGCGCAGATCCTGCGGAGCAAAACATCGTTGAATGCAAAGCAGGTTGCAGGAAAAGCAAGGAGAGAAGTACTTCGTCTCAAACGGGAAAAACAAAGCGGCGGATATGATGAAGAAGAATTACAGGCAGCTATCAGTCATGCACAGGCAATGGAGCGCATTGCAAAAAAGAAAGCAAGACATCTGCAACAGGAGGAGCTGATACATGTGGATGACAGTGAACAGAGCACAACTGTCAATCCGTATGAGGCAACAAAGACAGATGTGACTGACGATAGGGAATATACTGAGGAATGGGATGCAAAAGCTTCGGTAGAGATGACAGCGGATTCGGAAGCAGAGGAAACCATTGAAATACAAGAATTCATACAAGCTATGGATGACCGTCTGTTTTCGGAAGAGATGTTGGATCAGTTCATGGATGAATTCGGTGAAGCGATGGAAGGACTGTTGGAAGAAGCTGGACTTGGTGATGTGCTTGAAGATCTGATCGATGTGCCGGAGCAGACAATGAGTAAAAATGATTTCAAGACGTATCAGCAGAAGCATCGTCTTGAGGAACAAAAAGCAATGGCAAAGGCAGACGCAGAATACATGAAGGCAGTTTTTGAAAAATATCAGGAGGCACGAAGTAACGCAGTGTCTTTGTCTGTCGGGAGTGTGGGTTTTGGCGGCGGATCGGATGCAGGCTCTTTATCGGGACCGGTTCTCTCATTTGATGTAAGCATATGATTGCTGCGGAACATAGCTTGTACTTGCGATTTTCTGTCAAAGTGTTATGATGTGTATGAGTGCTGATTTGACACATGATAGAATGAGTGTAAGAGAGTCAATATGTTTTTTGATTGACGAGTGACGAATGTTGATCATGATATAAAGGGAGATTATCATTTACCATGAAGATCATTATTGCGGGTGACGGAAAGGTCGGTCAGACACTGACGAAACAATTGTCTGCAGAAGGGTATGATCTGACATTGATTGATGCAAATCCGAAGGTGCTGGAAGCATCGGAAGAGATGTATGATATCATGGCAGTTCAAGGGAACTGTGCTTCTATGGAGGTGCTGGAACAGGCCGGAATTGAAGATGCAGAGTTGGTAATTGCAGCGACTTCCGCAGATGAGATCAATCTGTTATGTTGTCTGACTGCGCATGGTATGAATCGGAACGTTCATACGATCGCCCGGATCCGGAATCCGGAATATAGCGATCAGATATATAAAATGCGCGATACATTTACACTGTCGATGACGGTTAATCCGGAGCGTCAGGCTGCTGTGGAGATCGGGCGGCTTTTGAAATATCCGGGATTTTTAAAACGTGATACCTTTGCCAAGGGACGGGTGGAAATCGTTGAGCTTCGTGTAGATCGTGACAGCAAATTATGCGATCAGTCATTGAGTGCGATCAACAGTATTGTAGGTTGTCGGATTTTGGTATGTACGGTCTTGCGTGAAGGGGAGGCAGTGGCACCGGACGGTAATTTTATTATAAAGGAGAAGGATCGTTTATTTGTTACTGCTCCGGCTGAAAATATGACGACGCTGCTTAAGAATCTGGGTATCATCACGCATAAGGTCAAGCGGGTGATGATCTGCGGCGGAGGACGTGTCGGCTATTATCTGGCAAAGGATCTGTACAACAAGGGAATGCAGGTACGTCTGATTGAAAATGATTATGAAAAGTGCAGATTTTTGGCACAGGTACTTCCCGGCGTCAGTATCATACATGGCGATATCAGCGATGAACGGGTATTGCAGTCAGAGGGAATCGAGTCCTGCGATGCGATCGTCACATTGACCGGAATGGATGAATTAAATATCATTACTTCAATTTATGGAACAAACTGCGGAGTTCCGCAGGTGATCACCAAACTTGGAAGAAATGAAAATATGCTTTTTCGGCAAAATCTGCCGATCGGCAGCACGATCAGTCCGAAGCAGCTTTGCTGCAATTCCATTGTGCGTTATGTGAGAGCATTAAAAAATCAGACAGGTGCGGCATTGTCTGTACATAAGATCGCAGATGGATTTGCAGAAGCACTGGAGTTTCGGGTAGACGGTACGACCAGACATATTGGGGAACCATTAAAGAAATTGAATCTGAAGAAAAATGTGTTACTTGCATGCATTACCCGAACCGGTATTTCTGAGATTCCAAGCGGAGATTCCTATTTTCAGGAAGGTGATACGGTGATTATCGTGACGAGTGGAGATACCGTTATTTACCGGTTGAACGATATTTTTGAGGTGTAATCTATGAATTATAAAATGATCCTTCGTTTTATCAGTAAGATTCTGATGATGGAAAGCATCTTTATGATTCCGGCATATCTGCTCAGCGTAGGTTATAAGGAAGATGCGGCAAGTAAGGCGTTTCTGATCACGATACTTTTTACGATCGTGATTTCGGCGGTCCTTTATATGCTGACAAAAGGACCAAAACAAAAATTTTACGCCAAGGAAGGTCTGGTCTGTGTAGGAATCTGCTGGATTGTATTGAGTCTGGTTGGGGCATTGCCGTTTTTTTTATCCGGTTCTATCCCGAATTATATAGATGCCCTGTTTGAGATCGTATCCGGTTTTACTACAACGGGAGCATCGATTTTACCGGAAGTAGAAAGCCTTTCACATGGGATTTTGTACTGGAGAAGCTTCAGTCATTGGATCGGCGGTATGGGTGTATTGGTACTTCTACTTGCAGTATCGACAGGAAATGAGCAGAGTAAGGGATTTACGATGCATATTCTGCGTGCGGAGAGTCCGGGGCCAAAGGTGGGAAAGCTTGTGCCAAAGATGAAACAGACCGCGGAGATTTTGTATCTTTTGTATATTTTGCTTACAGTGCTGGATATTTTTTTCCTGCTTCTTGGGCGGATGCCGGTGTTTGATGCGATCTGTACCGCATTCGGTACGGCGGGAACCGGAGGTTTTGGAATAAAAAATGACAGCATTGCGGGCTATAGTCCTTACATTCAGAATGTGTGTACGGTATTTATGCTGTTGTTCGGTGTCAATTTCAGTTGTTATTATCTGCTTTTGCTGAGACATTTTAAGAGCGTGTTCAAAGATCAGGAGCTGCGGTTGTATATCGCCAGTGTGCTTGTCAGCATCGGTATGATCACATGGAATCTTCGCGGATTTTACGGAAGTTTTGGAGAGACACTCAGACACGCGGCGTTTCAGGTTGCGTCTATTGTGACGACAACCGGATTTGCGACGACGGATTTTGATCTGTGGCCTGCATTTTCCAAGGGCATCCTGCTTTGCCTGATGCTGGTCGGAGCCTGCGCAGGCAGCACCGGCGGTGGATTTAAGATGGGACGGCTGTTGTTGATCTTAAAAGGGCTTCGCCGCAGTGTGCGTCAGATCGTTCATCCGGGAAAAGTCGAGGTGGTGCGCGTAAACGGAAGACCTGTAGACGAAAAAGTGATGGATAATACCAATGCTTATCTGGTAGCCTATACGCTCATCATGGGACTCAGCTTTTTGCTGATCTCGTTGGATAATTTTTCGGTATTAACGAATATTTCTGCAGTGATTGCCTGCTTTAATAACATCGGACCGGGATTGGAACAGGTGGGGCCGGCCTGCAATTTTGGTGATTTCAGTATTTTTTCCAAGTGTGTGTTGATTGCCGATATGTTGGCCGGCAGATTAGAGATTTTTCCGATTCTGATCTTGTTTTCAAGAACCACGTGGAAAAACTGATCATGTTCATGAATTAAGACAAAAAAAGTGTAGAAAAAGTTCGGATTCTAATGTAAGATAAATGTAATAAATTATGGACAAATGAGAGGAGAAATAAGACGAATGAATGCAGATGCTGCGGTAATTAAGATTAAACATGACGTGCTTTACGAAGTTGCGAAGCATGCTTTTGAAGGAGATTTGGAGGAAGCGAGAGATCATATTCCGAATGATCTGATTCCGGGACCGTCTCCACAGTTCCGTTGTTGTGTATACAAGGAGCGAGAGATCATTCGCCAGAGAATTCGCCTTGCAGAGAATAAGGCTCCTGGAAATGAGGATGATGGAAACGTGATTCAGGTCATCAGTTCTGCCTGTGAGGATTGTCCGATTTCCAGCTATGTCGTAACCGATAACTGCCAGAATTGCTTGGGAAAAGCTTGTATTCAGGCTTGTAATTTTCAGGCTATCTCTGTTGGAGATAGACGGTCAAAGATCGACCCGAATAAATGCAAAGAATGCGGTAAATGTGCAAAAGCCTGCCCGTATGGAGCAATTGCTCATTTGAAACGTCCGTGTAAATACAAATGTCCGGTCAATGCCATTTCTTACAATGAGTTGGGAATTTCAGTGATCGACGAAGAAAAATGTATTCGTTGCGGTCAGTGTATTCATAGCTGCCCGTTCGGAGCGATCGGTACGAAGGCATTTATTGTTGATGTCATCAATGCATTAAAATCAGACAAAGAAGTGTATATGATCGTTGCACCTGCAACCGAGGGTCAGTTTGGTGAGGATATCACGATGCAGTCTTTGCGTGAGGCAGCAAAAAAACTCGGCTTTACGGAAATGATAGAGGCTGGTCTCGGCGGAGACATGACCACCTCATCTGAGGCAGAAGAATGGCTGGAGGCCTACAGAAATGGTGAGAAGAAGACCACAAGCTGCTGTCCGGCATTTGTCAATATGATCCGTAAGCACTACCCGGAGTTGGCTGACAATATCTCTACAACGGTATCACCGATGTGTGGAGTTTCACGTATGATCAAAGCAATGCATCCGGGAGCAGTGACTGTATTTGTAGGACCATGTTTGGCGAAGAAATCTGAGGTTGTTGACCAGAAGATTGAGGGCAATGCGGATTATGTACTGACTTATTCTGAGCTTCGCGCGATTCTTCGCGCAAAAGGTGTGACCTTTGAGCCAAAGGCGAATACATATCAGGAAGCCAGTGTATATGGTAAGAGATATGGTAACGCAGGCGGTGTGACTGCATCTGTCTTAGAATACATGAAAGAAACAGATCAGGAATGCGACGCAAAGGTATGTACGGTAAACGGAGCTGCAGATTGTAAGAAAGCTTTACTTCTGATGAAGGTCGGAAAATTACCGGAAGACTTTATCGAAGGTATGGCTTGCGAAGGCGGTTGTGTCGGTGGACCGAGCCGTTTCGAGGAAATTGCTACAGCAAAGAAGAGCCGTGATGCGTTACTTGCACAGGCCGATGATCGTACAATTGTAGATAATTTAAAGAATTATCCGATGGATAAATTCTCAATGCATCGCAATCATTAATTGAATATTTGAGATATCATCGCATCCCGAAGTTCCGATTCAATGGAGCTTCGGGATATTTTTTTACTTGATTCCCTACATCTTTTTTGATATAACAGAAAATAGAACAAAACCTATAGGACTAGTATAAATTCAAGGAGGACAATGATATGATGATTTCAACCAAAGGTCGTTATGCACTTCGTATTATGATCGATCTTGCATTAAATGCCAATGAGCATCCGATTCCGTTAAAGGAAGTCTGTGAGCGTCAGGGAATTACAATCAAATATATGGAGCAGATCATCCCAATGCTGACAAAGGCAGGATATCTGAAAAGCTTTCGTGGAAGTAACGGTGGATATCAGCTGACCAGACTTCCTTCGGAATATACATTGGGCGACATTCTTCGTACCACAGAAGGAAATATGGCACCGGTAGCATGTTTGGAAACAGAAAAAAATACTTGCGCGAGAAAGGATACATGTGTCACATTGCCTGTATGGGAGGGGCTGAGGAATGTGATCAACGAATATATTGACAGTGTGACTTTGGATGATTTTCTTCAGGAAGGAAAGTTTTCACCGACATGCGAGTTAGAGTATCATATTTAAAATATTTTCCGATCTGTTGCACGACAGATCGGAAATTTTAAAAAAATAAAAAACCTACTTGACAGATAGGAAATGTTGGTATATGATGTGTTCAAGTTAAAACATACCAAACATGTAGGAATTAAATGAATAAAAAGAAGGAGAACAAAGATATGAGCGAAAAGATTACAAGAGAGCAGAGAAATTTAAAATTTGAAACCTTACAGTTACACGTTGGCCAGGAATCACCGGATCCGGTGACTGATGCGAGAGCAGTTCCGATTTACCAGACATCCTCTTACGTATTTCGAAACAGTGATCATGCGGCAGCAAGATTCGGACTTGCAGATCCGGGAAATATCTATGGAAGATTGACAAACCCGACAGAAGATGTATTTGAGCAGAGAATCGCTAAGCTGGAGGGTGGAGTTGCAGCACTTGCAGTTGCATCGGGAGCTGCAGCAATTACATATACAATTGAAAACCTGGCGCAGGCAGGTGACCATATTGTAGCGGCCAAAAATATCTACGGCGGTTCCTTCAACTTACTGCAGCATACACTTCCACAGTACGGAATTACAACCACATTCGTAGACATTTTTAACGAGGAAGAGGTAAAGGCAGCATTTCAGGACAACACGAAAGCACTTTACATCGAGACACTCGGAAATCCCAATTCAGATGTAGTAGATATCGAGGGATTAGCGAAGATCGCCCATGACAACAAGGTTCCGCTTGTTGTAGATAATACATTTGCAACTCCATATCTTGTCAGACCGATTGAGTATGGGGCTGATATTGTTGTCCATTCCGCAACGAAATTCATTGGCGGACACGGAACAACCATTGGTGGAGTCATCGTTGACAGTGGTAAGTTTGACTGGGAAGCATCCGGAAAGTTTGCATCACTGGTTGATCCAAACCCGAGCTATCACGGAATCAGTTTTACAAAAGCGGTTGGTCCGGCAGCGTTTGTCACCAAGATCCGCGCAATTTTGCTTCGTGATACCGGCGCTACGATCTCACCGATCAGTTCCTTTATCTTTTTGCAGGGTCTGGAAACCTTATCGCTTCGTGTCGAGCGACATGTAGAAAATGCTCTGAAGGTCGTGAAATTCTTAGAGAACCATCCGCAGGTGGAAAAAGTAAATCATCCGTCAGTAAGTACCGATCCGGTTCAGCAGGAATTGTACAAAAAATATTTCCCAAATGGCGGTGGATCAATTTTTACCTTTGAGATCAAGGGCGATGACAGAAAAGCGAAAGATTTCATAGATAATCTGGAGTTGTTCTCCTTACTGGCAAACGTAGCAGATGTGAAATCACTTGTTATCCATCCGGCATCAACGACTCACAGCCCGTGCACAGAGGAAGAATTGTTGGATCAGGGAATTAAGCCGAATACGATTCGTCTTTCGATTGGTACAGAGCATATTGATGATATCTTGCAGGATTTAGAGGAAGCATTTAAAGCAGTTGAATAAGAGCATGCGTAAAAGGGCGGTACATTTGTACCGCCCCTTATCAAATTTTTATATATATTTTGTGAAAAAGAAGATAGACTTTTTATAAAAATGTGGTATGATATGTCATGAGGATGATACTGATGTAAAATCTTTATATCGGGATGTGGCTCAGTTTGGTTAGAGCGCACGGCTGGGGGCCGTGAGGTCGCAGGTTCGAATCCTGTTATCCCGATTTTTTATTGAAAATACGCCATTTCTTAGAAGCGCAAGAAAATATGTTCGTGTTACCTCGTGTTACCTCGGATAAAATTACAAAGGAAAGGAGAAATCTGCACGTATGTTTTTTAAATCGGCCATAAGTCGGTTTATTTTTTTGCGCAAAAATACTGAAAAATTTTTTCATACCCCATACCTATCATTTTCAGTTCAAAATTTCATTTTGGGAAAGTCGAGAATTTCATTCAGATTTTGTTAGAATTTTTCAAAGCGCCCGATATATTGCAAAAAATTTTGATACCCACCAGGGTGTAGATTTTGGGCGGAAAATCCATTTTAGAAAATCTCAGAATTTCATGCGAATTTTGATAGGATTTTACAGATCAATAATATTTGACACTTGGAATGTGTGATCTTCAGACAAAGATCATGTATTTGATCAGATCAATAACATGCACCCGTGGACGCGCTGACCGGCTCATGTTTGAGATTTAATGCTTTCGGTGTCCATTTGGTCGAATTAACATATAAACGCCTTAAAATCGATTTTACGCAGTCGTTATGTGGTTGTCAAGTTGCAAGGCAGACTTTATTCGCCTGCCTATACTAATTTTATGTGGCTTTGTAGGGCATTTTCTACCTGCTTTTGCTGGATGCCGATGTACTTCTGAGTTATCGAAGCGCTGGAATGCTGCAGGAGCTGACGAACAAGCTCGATGTTGTACCCGTTGTTGATGTATATTTGCGTTGCGAAGTACTTC
>JALEJB010000162.1 GCA_022768825.1 Lachnospiraceae bacterium | reverse complement strand
CATGCTTACTCTTAAACTTCGGGTAACCTGCATGTTCTTTGAAAAATTTCTGATATGCAGAATCCATGTTATAAATTGCGTTGGTTAAGGCAAATTTATCCACTTCCTTAAGCCATTCGTAGTCCTTCTTTAATTCCCGATTGCAGTAATTATTACAGTCTGTTTTACTGACAGACTTTTTCTCTTTCTCGTATATTCCTTTCCGATATGCCAATGTCTGGTTATAAACAAAACGACAACAGCCAAATGTTTTTGCAATCTGTATACTCTGTTCGCTATTTGGATATATCCTGTATTTATATGCTTTTAGCATTGGCTGTCACCACCTTTCTACCCTTGATTTTCTATGTATTTTCGGAGCATTTCTTCTGAAATGTTCCCTACACTGCACGCAAAATATCCATATGTCCAAAAGGTATGCTCTTTCCAGAAATGTTTTCTCAAATAATTCGGATATTTTTTCCAAAGATGATATGTTATACAACTTTTCATTAGCTTTACGATTTTACTGACTGACATTGTCAGCTCTGTTTCTATCATGTAATGAATATGGTCTTTATCTGTTCCCATAATGAAAGTATAACAGATACCACCACTTTTGGCTACCTTAACCCACCGTCTAAAGCCAGTGGGATTGCGGTAGCCCTATTTCAAACAGCGCACCCCCCGACGATGAACATCGCCACGAACAGAATCACATTGCTGTCTATATATCCCGCAAACGCTGTCTTAACATCCAGAACACCTGTCACCACCAGTCCGATACAGACGATCAGCCAGGAAATCGGGCTTGTCTGGAAGAAGGGGAAATATATCAATGACAGTGTGGAGAAGTTTATTGACTACATAAAAGCCGGGCACTGACTCTGTCTCATCTCAAACAATGTCTGACACCTTTTTCACTTTATGTATGTCTCTCGTCCTCCTCAATCCACTTCAGGATATTAGAAAAATCAATGGAAAGTGCACCGTCATAGATATTGATGGGCACCTGCTGATCCAGTCCGTAGATCTTCGGATATACCTCACTCTCGAAAAAATAGACCAACAGTCTCTTCTGATCTGGGTCAAGAATCCAGTATTCCCGCACACCGGCTTCCAGATATTTGTCCAACTTTTTGATGCTGTCCTTACGCCTGGTGGATGGCGATAGTACCTCTACCAAAAAGTCCGGTGCACCGTAAACGCCAAAATGCTGAATCCGCTCCTCATGGCAGATAATACCCACATCCGGCTGAACCATCGTCCGCTCATCACAATCCAATTGGACGTCCACCGGAGCGATAAACGGCCTGCACGAACCGCCGCGATCCATGATAAAATTTGCAATCTGACGGTAAATCTCCCCACCAATCGACTGATGTGTAAACGTAGGCGCAGCCATGTCATAAAAATACCCGTCGATCAGCTCTACGCGTCGCTCGTCCGGAAGTGCGCGATAATCATCCACGGTATAGCTCCCTTGCGTATGCGCCTCATAAGAATCGGCTTCCCGAAGCACGGAAACCGGAGTAAATAACTCCTCCAGCGCACGCAATGTATCATAGCGAGGGCTGGTTGTCTCCCCGGAAAAGATCTTCTGGATCGTACCGACCGGCACACCGGAAAGATCCGACATCATTGCATAGGAATAACCTTTTTCCTGTTTTTTCTTTTTCATTTCCTCAATCGTCATAAGCGTTCCTCCCATTGTTGAACATCCCAAACAGTGCGCAGAAGTTGTTTCTGATTCTATTATAGGCTGGAGTTACCCGAATGTCAACCGAATATTATCCGTTTTTATTCCGTTTTTATTCTTTCTACCCGTTATTTATCCATATAAAAGTGTCTGACACTGTAAAGACAACATCTCATGGTATATTTTACGACTTTTGTGCGTCCGAGCTTGACGAGGGGAAGCACAATCGGAGTAATAATATACCATGAGATATTATCAACAGTGTCTGACACTTTTTCAGCTCGCATTTCCGGTATACAGCTGATAATATTTTCCACGCTCTGCCATGAGCTGCTCGTGATTGCCGCGCTCAATGACACGTCCCTGTTCGAGGACAATGATGCAATCACTGTTTCGGACAGTGGAGAGGCGATGCGCGATGACAAATGTGGTTCTGCCCTTCATCAGGCGATCCATGCCCTCCTGTACGATACGCTCCGTACGGGTGTCGATGGAACTGGTGGCCTCATCCAAGATGAGCACCGGCGGATCAGCAACTGCTGCCCTTGCAATCGCAAGGAGCTGTCGCTGTCCCTGACTAAGCGATGCCCCGTCACCGGTCAGCTTCGTCTGATAGCCCTCCGGCAGATGCCGGATAAAGCTGTCCGCATTTGCAAGCTTTGCTGCCGCAATGACTTCCTCATCCGTCGCATCCAGCTTACCGTAACGAATATTTTCCATCACCGTTCCGGTAAAAAGATGGGTATCCTGCAGCACAATGCCAAGGGAATGACGCAGGTCTTCCTTTTTGATCTTGTTGATATTGATGCCGTCATAACGGATCTTTCCGTCCTGAATATCATAAAACCGGTTGATCAGGTTCGTGATCGTCGTCTTTCCGGCTCCGGTGGAACCGACAAACGCAATCTTTTGTCCCGGTGTCGCATACAGATCTACGTTATGCAATACCATCTTTTCCGGATCATAACCGAAATCCACATCGTCAAACACCACATCTCCGGTGAGCTCCACATAATCCACACTGCCGTCTGCCTGATGAACATGCTTCCACGCCCACAGACCGCTTCGCTTGTCGCTCTCCACAAGCTTTCCGTTCTCTTTTTTCGCATTGACCAGCGTGACATAGCCTTCATCTGTCTCCGACTTCTCATCCAAAAGATTGAAAATACGATTGGCTCCGGCCAGCGCCATGACCACGGCATTCAACTGCATACTGATCTGATTGATTGGCATGTAAAAACTCTTATTAAAGGTCAAAAAACTTGCAAGCGCTCCCAGTGTAAAACCGAAAGTTCCGTTTAATGCCAGAATACCACCCACCATCGCACAGATCACGTAGCTGACATTTCCAAGCTGCGCATTGATCGGACCAAGGGTGTTTGCAAACTGGTTTGCGTTGAAGGCACTGTCATAGAGACGGTCATTTAACTGCTGAAACTCTTCCTGTGCCTGTGACTCATGACAGAATACCTTGACGACCTTCTGTCCCTCCATCATCTCCTCGATATACCCATTGAGATTTCCCAGATCACGCTGTTGTTGTACAAAGTAACGGCCGCTCGCACCGGTCGCCTTTTTCGTAGAAAAGAGTACAATTCCCACCATCACAAGCGTCACGATAGTCAATGGAATACTAAGCATGACCATGCTGACAAACACGCTGACAATCGTGATGGCACTGTTCAAAAACTGCGGCATACTCTGTGAGATCATCTGGCGAAGCGTGTCGATATCATTCGTGTACATACTCATAATATCCCCATGGGGATGCTGGTCAAAATATCGGATCGGCAGCGTCTCCATATGCACAAACATCTCGTTTCGCATGTGCATCAACGTACCCTGTGTCACATAGACCATGATACGGTTCTGCACAAAAACTGCAATCACACCAAGCAGATAAAATCCGCCCACCCGCACGATCGCCTGTATCAGTCCGGAAAAATCCGGCTGCCCGGAAAGCAATAACGGTCTGACATACACATCGATCAGATCCTTCATAAACCAGGTTCCCTGCACACTACAGAGCACACCGGCAAAAATTGCAATCACCACAATGACCATGTGAAGCGGATAATCCTTCATCAGATAGCGCATGATCCGAAGAAACGTCTGCATGGGATGCTCCAGCTTTGGACGCGGCCCTCGCGTTCCTTTTCCTCCAGGTCCTTTCAGTTCCCTTACTTTTTCCTGTGCCATCAGTTCTCACCCACTTTCTCATCAAAATCTCCGCCGCCCTTGGTCTGCGACTCATAAATATCACGATAAATCTCATTTGTCTCAAGCAACCGCTCATGCGTATCAAATCCCTGTATCTGACCATCTTCCATGACAATGATACGGTCAGCATCCTGCACGGAAGAAATCCGCTGCGCGATAATGATCTTTGTCGTTCCCGGAATATCTGTTGCAAACGCGCGACGTATTTTTGCATCAGTCGCCGTATCCACCGCACTGGTGCTGTCATCTAAAATAAGGATTTTCGGTTTTTTCAGAAGAGCCCTTGCAATACACAGACGCTGTTTCTGACCGCCGGACAGATTACTGCCTCCCTGCTCCAAAAAGGTGTTGTATTGATCCGGAAAACGCTCGATAAACTCATCCGCGCAGGCCAGACGACATGCCTGTCTGCACTGCTCCTCGCTGGCTTCTTCATCTCCCCAGCGCAGGTTTTCCAGAATCGTTCCTGAAAACAGCACATTTTTTTGTAAGACCACAGCCACTTCATTTCGCAGCGTATCCAGATCATAAGTACGCACATCCTTGCCGCCTACAAAAACCGTTCCAGCTGTCACATCATACAGGCGACTGATCAGGTTTACCAGACTGGACTTGGAGCTTCCCGTACCGCCGATGATACCGATGGTCTCACCGGCATGAATGTCCAGATTGACATCCTTCAAAATCGGATTTGCGGTGTCGCCGTGATAATCAAAAGACACATGATCAAAGCAGATACTTCCGTCGGACACTTCGTAGTCCGGATCCTGTGGATTGGAAAGCGTACTCTTCTCGTTTATAACTTCCGCCACACGTCGTGCGCTGGCCATCGACATGGTGATCATGACAAAGACCATAGACAGCATCATCAGATTCATCAGAATATTCATGCTGTAGGTCAGCATACTCATCAGCTCACCGGTGGTCAGCCCCTTTGCCACAACCAGCCTTGCTCCCATCCATGAAATAAGCAGAATACAGCTGTACACCGTAAACTGCATCATCGGCGCATTCAAAGAGATCAGTTTTTCCGCTTTTACAAACATCCCGTATACATTGTGACTGGCACTTGTAAAACGCTTTTTCTCGTAATCCTCCCGGACAAAGGCCTTGACCACGCGGATTCCCGTCACATTTTCCTGCACACTGGCATTCAGATCATCATATTTTTCAAATACCTGCGAAAAGTATCTATGCGTTCTTACCATCAGAATGGCAAGACACGTACCCAGCAAAATGACTGCCAGGAGATACACATTTGCCAGTCTCGGACAGATCAGATAACTCATCACCATTGCGCAGATCATGGAAAGAGGCGCACGAATACACATGCGCAGAATCATCTGATAGGCATTCTGCAGGTTTGTGACATCTGTGGTCAGCCGGGTCACAAGACCGGCCGTCGAATATTTATCAATATTTGCAAAAGAAAATGTCTGAATATTTTGAAACATCGCTTCTCTTAAGTTTTTTGCAAAACCGGCAGAAGCCTTCGCGCCGTAGCGCGCTCCGCCAAGACCGCCCAAAAGACCGATCACCGCGATCAGGATCATCAGACCACCCACCACATAGATGTGGTGCATGTCACCTTTATCCACGCCATCATCAATGATGGAGGCCATCAGAAACGGGATGACCGTCTCCATTAAGACCTCAATCGTCATAAAGATCGGCGTCGCGATCGATGCCGCCTGAAACTCCTTTATTTGTGCTCCCAGTGTTTTTAACATTACTGTCTCCTTTCCGGCTCTTCGCTGATATTTTGAATCATATGATCCAGCACTCGTGAAAAAACTGCCAGATCCTCTTCATCAATTCCTTTTCGCATGAGCTTTTCATGCTCCTCGATCTCATCCATGATCTGCTGATGGATCTCCAGTGCCTTATCGGTTCTGGAAATACACTTGTAGCGGCTGTCATGCTTGGAAATACTGCGCCGGATCAGTCCGTGTGCCTCCATCTCATTAAGCTGCTGAGTCAGCGCAGATTTCTTGATATGCAGATCGGTCTCAATATTTTTTTGAAACACTTCTTCGCCCTCGTGTTCATGTAAATAGCGCAAAATCCAGCCGTCCGTCATAGACATACCGTAGGTCTCTTCTCTTTCACGATTTTTCTGATCGACCAGCCGCTTCATGCACCGGTTAAAATAGCGCATTCGATAACCGATATGATCTGTTTTATCCAAGTCTTCGTCTCCTTTCATTTAGTTTTTTTTTAAACTGTTTATATTGTAAACTGTTTTATTTGTAAACTATTTTATCACAGTATTCCGCTTTGTCAACCAAAAAGTGGCAGACACCTCTCTTATATCAGATTTGTTATTTTGATACAAATAAACAGAGACTGTAACAAGACAAAGATTTATAGGATACAAAATTCTACATTTTATGCACTCAAATGCACAAACTTGATTTTTCTTAAAATTTGTGCTATGATATAGCTCATAACGGAGGTGTGGACAATGATAGAAACTCATAAACTCAAAAAGAGAGATCTCTACCTGAAGAAGCTGATAGGATTTCAAGATACCGAGCCAGTAAAAATCATCACCGGTATCCGCCGCTGCGGGAAATCCAGTCTGCTAAAGCTAATGGTTTTACATTTAAAGGATACCGGTATCGCACCGGAGCAGATCATAGAAATGAACTTTGAATCTCATGATTTCAGATCCATGACTTCAGATGATGTATATGACTATGTGAAAGAACGTCTTCTACCCGATCGAAAAATGTATCTTTTTTTTGATGAACTGCAGCGCATTGATGCATGGGAAGATGCAATAAACGCATTCCGTGTTGATTTTAATTGCGACATCTATGTCACGGGTTCCAACGCCTATCTCCTCTCATCGGAATATTCTACCTATCTTTCCGGTCGATGTATTGAAATCAAGATGCTCCCACTTTCTTTCCGTGAATTTCTTGATTTTCACGGGTTTGAAATCAAGGAAACACAGAGTGCTCTGGGTGGTACCCGCAAACAGGTATTTGACAAAAATGGTGAGCGATATGAACTAAGAGAAACCTTTGACGCTTATATGCGTTTCGGTGGAATGCCGGGTATTGCAGATATCGGTCTGGATCAGGATAAAGCACTGTCACTTCTTGATGGAATCTATTCCACTGTTGTGATCAGAGATATTCTTGAACGTGAAAAACGCCGCGGGCAAAAACAGATTACAGATCCCATACTTTTGCGCAAAATTATTCTGTTCCTTGCTGACAATATTGGCAGCAGCGTTTCCCTTACTTCGATTGGAAACACGCTTATGAATGAAGGATTGTTAGCAGATGGAAGGCGCAAGGGGACACCCAGTGTACACACTGTGCAATCTTATGTAAATGCTCTGCTCGAAAGCTATTTTTTTTACGAGATCAAACGTTTCGATATCAAGGGCAAGGAATATCTGCGCACCTTGGGAAAATACTATATCGTTGATATCGGACTTCGGAATTACCTGCTCGGTTTCCGTAATCGTGACAGTGGTCACGCACTTGAAAATATTGTATACTTTGAACTGCTGCAAAGAGGCTATGATGTATCAGTCGGAAAAATTGGTAATACCGAAGTAGACTTTATAGCCTCGAAGGCTAACGATAAAATGTATATTCAAGTAACGGAATCCATGCAAAGCGAGGATGTACGAAAACGAGAATTAGATCCGCTCCGAAAAATCCGGGACAACTATGAAAAAATTGTCTTATCACTCGATCCCGGATTTGATTCATCCTA
>JALEJB010000132.1 GCA_022768825.1 Lachnospiraceae bacterium | reverse complement strand
CTGCGTCGTGGGGCACAAGAATCCGGATACGGATTCCATCTGTTCGGCGATCTCCTATGCATATTTAAAGAATCAGGAGAATGACGGCTGCCGATATGTGCCGGTGCGCGCGGGTCAGGTCAGTGCGGAGACTCAGTATGTGCTGGAGCGGTTCGGGGTGGAGACGCCGATTTATCTGGAAAATATCGGTACCCGGGTGAAGGATATGGATATCCGCAAGGTGGAAGGCGTCCGGAGCAATATTTCACTGAAAAATGCCTGGACACTCATGACGACGCAGAATGTGTTTACGCTGCCGATCACGACGGAAGATAACCATCTGAAAGGGCTGATCACCATCAACGACATTGCAAAGTCCTACATGGAAGAGGACGACAGCGCGATCGTCTCTGTGGCGAAGACTCCTTACCGGAATATTCTGGAAACGCTGGACGCGGAGATGATCGTGGGCGATCCGGATGCGTATTTTGATAAAGGCAAGGTCGTGATCGCTGCGGCCAATCCGGATGTGATGGAAAATTATATTGAAGAGCATGACATGGTGATCCTGGGGAACCGCTATGAATCTCAGCTGTGTGCCATTGAAATGTCGGCGGGCTGTATCGTGGTCTGCCTGGGAGCTCCCGTATCCCGGACGATCCAGCGCCTGGCCCGGGAGAGAAACTGTACGATCATCGTGACGCCTCTGGATACTTATGCAGTGGCCCGGCTGATCAACCAGAGTATGCCGGTGGATTTCTTTATGAGGAAAGACAACCTGATGACATTCCAGCTTTCGGATTATACGGAGAGCATCCGGGATACCATGTCCAAAAAGAGGTATCGCGACTTCCCGATCTTGGACCGTCACAGAAATTATGTGGGCATGATCTCCCGAAGAAATTTGCTGGGTGTACATAAGAGAGGGCTGATCCTCGTGGATCACAATGAAGTATCTCAGGCGGTGGATAATGTCATGGATGCGGAGATCCTGGAGATCATAGACCACCACAGACTCGGTTCCATCGAGACAATGGCGCCGGTCTATTTCCGCAATCAGCCGGTGGGATGTACCGGTACGATCATTTATCAGATCTATAATGAAAAGAAGGTGGAGATCCCGAAGGATATCGCCGGGCTTCTCTGCAGCGCGATCCTGTCGGATACACTGATGTTTCGTTCACCGACCTGTACGCCATTTGACAAGCAGGCTGCTGGCAAGCTGGCCGAGATCGCTGAGGTTTCGATTGAGGAGTTTGCGATGAATATGTTTCGCGCCGGAAGCGATTTTCAGAAGAAGACAGTGGAAGAGATTTGCTATCTGGATTTTAAGACTTTTACAGCAGATAAGCTGACGTTTGGCGTGAGTCAGATCAGTGCGATGGGAGCATTGGACTTAGAGGAAGTCAAGGGACGTGTACAGGATTTCCTGGATACCATGCTTTTGGAGCGTAAACTGGATATGGTATTTATCATGCTGACGGATATCATCCAGCAGCAATCGGAGATCTTGTGCGCAGGCGAAGGTGCGAGACGATTGTTGGAAAAGGCATTTCATCATGAAGAAGAAGCAGTCGTGCTTCCGGGAGTAGTTTCACGCAAGAAGCAGTTCATTCCGGGACTGATCACTGCATTACAGGAGTAAAAAGATGTCAAAACAGACTTGGAAACCGGGAAATATGCTGTACCCTGTTCCCGCGGTCATGGTCAGTGTGGCAGCACCGGGAGAAAAACCGAATATCATCACTGTTGCATGGGCAGGCACGATCAATTCTGATCCGCCGATGCTGTCCATCTCTGTTCGAAAGGAACGCTATTCCCATGACATCATTGAAAAGACCGGAGAGTTTGTCGTCAATCTGGTCAATGAGCCGCTGACTAGAGCTACCGATTTTTGCGGGGTGCGCTCCGGCAGGGATGTGGATAAATTTGCGGAAATGAAATTGACTCCTGTGGCAGTGGACGGTGTATCCGTACCTGCCATTGGAGAGAGTCCGGTCAATCTGGCTTGTCAGGTGACTGATATCATTCCACTGGGCAGTCATGATCTGTTTCTTGCAAAGATCGTCAGTGTGACTGTGGATGAGAGATATCTGGACGAAAAGGGTACGTTTCACCTGAATCAGGCGGGACTTGTGGCGTATTCCCACGGCGAATACTTTGCGCTGGGAAAAAAGCTGGGAAGCTTTGGTTACAGTGTGAGAAAAAAGCCGGCGAATCAGAAAAAGAAACGTTCAAATACAAAACAGAAAAGGAAATAAGAAGGAGTAAATCATGGACAGAGCAGAAAAAGCAATTCAGATGCACCGTGAATGGAACGGAAAATTAGTGACAACAGCGAAAGCACCGGTTAAGGATCGTGAGGCTTTGGCAATTGCATATACGCCGGGTGTGGCAGAGCCTTGTAAGATCATTGCTAAGAATCCGGAAGAGGCATATAACTATACGATCAAAGCCAACACTGTGGCGGTTGTCTCAGACGGAAGCGCAGTGCTTGGACTCGGCAATATCGGAGCATTGGCAGCGATGCCTGTTATGGAAGGAAAATGTGTCTTATTCAAGGAGTTTGGTGATGTGAACGCAGTGCCGATCTGTCTGGACACGCAGGATACCGAAGAGATCATTCAGACGGTAAAAAATATTGCTCCGTGCTTTGGCGGAATCAACTTAGAGGATATCTCCGCACCGAGATGCTTCGAGATCGAGGAACGCTTAAAAGAGATGCTGGATATCCCGGTCTTTCATGATGACCAGCACGGTACCGCGATTGTCGTACTGGCAGGAATCATCAATGGTCTTCGTGTCACCGGCAAGAAAAAGGAAGACTGTCGGGTAGTTGTCAACGGAGCCGGTTCTGCGGGCGTTGCGATCACAAAGCTGCTTCTTTCTTATGGATTTCCCAATGTCATCATGTGTGACAGAGAGGGTATCATCGGAAAAGATTATCCGAACTTAAACTGGATGCAGCAGGAGATGACGAAAGTTACCAACTTAAACAATGAGACCGGTACCTTGGCAGATGCGATGAAAAATGCGGATATTTTCGTTGGCGTATCAGCCCCGGGAATCGTATCGTCTGAGATGGTTGCTTCTATGAATAAGGATTCCATCCTTTTTGCAATGGCAAATCCGGTACCGGAGATCATGCCGGATGTAGCAAAGGCAGCAGGAGCGAGAATTGTTGGAACCGGACGAAGCGATTTCCCGAATCAGGTGAACAATGTCGTTGCTTTTCCGGGAATCTTCCGGGGCGCATTGGAAGGTCGTGCATCGCAGATCACAGAGGAGATGAAGCTGGCGGCAGCAGAGGCGATCGCAGGTCTCGTTTCAGATGAGGAGCTTTCCGATGTATTTATCATGCCGGAAGCATTTGATCCGCGTGTCGCTGAGGTAGTCAGCAAAGCGGTCAAGGATCATATCAAATAGGATGAAGGATCAGAAGAAACCGGAAATTTTTGGCGAAAACCGTTATTACAGCCTGAACCGGTATTTTCAGAACACCTTTGGGGAGAAGGTTTATCGTCTGTCCATTGACGGGGGATTTACCTGCCCCAATCGTGACGGAACGGTGGGAACGGGCGGATGTTCGTTTTGCAGTGCAGGAGGTTCGGGCGATTTTGCTGCAGACCGGATCAGACCGATTTCAGAGCAGCTCTTGCAGGCGCGGGAACTCATCGCGGGAAAGACCGCAAACTGTCGGAAGTATCTGGCATATTTTCAGGCATATACCAATACCTATGCCGGATTAGATGAACTGCGGGAAAAGTACGAGCAGGCACTGGAACCGGAGTATATTGTCGGTATGTCGGTTGCTACCAGACCGGACTGCCTCAGTGATGAGGTGATCGGGCTTTTGACAGAATTGTCAAAGAAAAAGGCGGTATATGTAGAGCTTGGCGTACAGACGATACATGAGAGGTCTCTGCAGGAGATCGGCAGCGGTTTTACTTTTTCCGATAGCAGGAGTGCCATCGAGCGACTGCATGCAGCGGGGATTCCGGTGATTGTTCATCTCATCTTAGGATTGCCGAAAGAGAACAGACAGGACATGATCGATTCGGTGAGAACAGTCTGTGCATTGCCGATCCACGGGATCAAGCTGCAGCTGTTGCATGTCCTGCGGGATACGAGGCTGGCAGGACAGTACGAAAAGAAGCCGTTTGACCTGTTTGAACCGGAAGCATATGCGGATTTCGTGATCGATCTGTTGGAACTGATCCCAAAGCATGTGGTGATCTATCGGCTCACAGGAGACGGACCCAAGAAGCTTTTGCTTGCGCCGCTTTGGAGTGGAGATAAAAAACGTGTTTTAAATCTGATACAAAAACGACTGCGAGAGCGTGATACCTGGCAGGCCAGGTGCTGTTCGACTTGAATTGTTAAGGAGTAACTATTATGGCAGAACCAATGACCACACATAAATTAATGATACTTGCGATGCTGGATCAGGTTGAGATGCCGCTTCCCTACACGGTACTGGCAGATTTCTTTCTGTTGTCCGAGTATTCCCATTATTTTGCGATGCAGGAGGCACTTGCAGAGCTGCTGGAGCAGAATTTTATTCGGAAAAAAGAGGCACCAAACGACACCCGCTATGAGATCACCGGGGAAGGAAAGAAACTGCTCCACACACTCTCCAATAAACTGACGGATGGCATTTACGAGGATATCAAGAAATATTTACGGGAGCATCAGATCCAGATCCGGGAAGTGACGGATCTGAAGGCAAACTATTATGCCACATCCACCGGTGGGATCGAGGTGCATCTGCTTGCCAAGGATCACAGTGCGGTGACTATGGATGTGAAGCTGCATGTACCGAATTCGGACATCGCAGTTGCAATCTGTGAAAACTGGAAAAGCTGTCACGAGCAGGTCTATGCGGCAATTATGGACGAATTGGTAAAATAATTCTTTTGTTTTGGAAAGAAATGGTGTATAATCACCATAAAAGCAATGATCTAGAAAATCAGTCATTCGGATATTTTCCCATGTAATTTATGAAAGGAATTGGATATATGGCAGATATGCGTGCAAAATACGAGGCATTGAGTGTCAGCGTATTAAAAGATTTGGCGAAGACCAGAGGTTTAAAAAATGTCTCTGCGATGAAAAAGGCAGAGGTCATTGAAGCAATGCTGGCAGAAGATGCGAGACAGGAAAAGCAGGAAGAAACGACACAAAAGCCTTCCCAAAAAGAGCCGGAAAATAAACCGGAAAGTAAACAGGATAGTAAACCGGAAAACAAGCAGGAAGAAAAAACTGCACCGGCGAAAAACAACAATAATCGAACGGAGCAGAAAAACAAACCGGAGAATAACCGGGTGAATTTCAATGAACCGCCCACACCGGATGAGCAGAAGGAGCTGATCGGTTCCGAACTGGACAGCGGTGAGGAAGTATGCGGAATCCTTGAGATCATGCCGGATGGCTATGGCTTTATCCGAAGCGACAATTATTTGCCGGGTGACCATGATGTCTATGTGTCACCGTCCCAGATCCGTCGTTTCCGTCTGAAAAAAGGGGATATTATCCGCGGAAACCTGAGAGTCAAGACACAGAGTGAGAAATTCTCCGCGTTGTTGTACATTGCAGACATCAACGGACTTCCGCCGGAAGTGATCTTCCATCGGGTTCCGTTTGAACAGCTGACACCGATCTTTCCGAATCAGAGATTAAAGCTGGAGACAGGCAGAAGCGCCTTATCCATGCGCATCGTTGATCTCGTATCACCCATTGGAAAAGGACAGCGTGGAATGATCGTATCACCGCCAAAGGCAGGAAAGACGACGCTGTTAAAGCAGGTTGCAAAATCTGTTCTTCAGAATAATCCGGAGATGCATCTGATCATATTGCTGATCGATGAGCGACCGGAGGAGGTCACAGACATCAAGGAAGCCATTGAAGGCGATAACGTAGAAGTGATCTACTCCACCTTTGACGAGCAGCCGGAGCGACACAAACGTGTATCGGAGATGGTGATCGAGCGTGCAAAACGTCTCGTAGAGCAAAAGAAAGATGTTATGATATTGCTCGACAGTATCACGCGTCTGGCAAGAGCCTATAACCTGACTGTTCCGCCAAGTGGACGTACCTTATCGGGTGGTCTTGATCCGGCGGCGCTGTATATGCCAAAGCGTTTCTTTGGTGCGGCAAGAAATATGAGAGAGGGCGGAAGCCTGACGATTCTTGCAACTGCACTCGTAGATACCGGAAGCAAGATGGATGATGTGGTATACGAGGAGTTCAAGGGAACTGGAAATATGGAGCTGGTACTGGATCGTAAGCTTTCGGAAAAACGTGTATTCCCGGCACTGGACATCACGAAATCCAGTACGAGACGAGAGGATCTGCTGCTGAATCCGGACGAGCAGGAAGCAGTGAGCATCATGCGTCGTGCCACAAACGGAATGAAATCGGAAGAGGCCGTGGAGAACATATTAAATATGTTTACACATACGAAAACGAACTACGAATTTGTTCAGACCGTGAGAAAAAAGAAATTTTTGTAAAAGAAAATAGAAATAATTGTTGCATAAACAAATTCGTTATGCTACAATGAATAAGCTGTTGTGGGTACGACAGCATCAAATCGTTCATTCATAATCATATGAACATAGATGATTTTGAGAATAATCATAGGTGAGGTGAAAAAGATGCAGACAGAAATTCAGGCAGAATACTATCAGGCAACCGTTACATGTAACTGTGGTAACACATTCGTAACCGGTTCAACAAAGAAAGAGATCCATGTCGAGATTTGTTCAAAGTGTCATCCATTCTATACTGGACAGCAGAAAGCAAACCAGGCACGCGGACGTATTGAGCAGTTCAACAAGAAATACGGCATGAAATAAGAACATGAGATCAAAGGTTGAAGTTGCAGAGCTTCAGCCTTTTTTTCGTTATGGTATCAGCATATGAAATATTCAGGAATTGGCGGGCAGGCTGTGATGGAAGGCGTCATGATGAAAAATCAGGACAATTACGCGATCGCAGTTCGCACTCCGCAAAACAAGATTGAAATAGAAAAAAAGAAATATCAGGGCGCAGCGAAGAACAAGAAACTGCAGAAGATTCCACTTGTACGCGGTGTGGTAAACTTTGTGGATTCGCTGGTGCTGGGCATGTCCAGCCTCACATTTTCCGCATCCTTTTACGAAGATGAGGAACCGAAAAAAGAGGAATTGACCGATGCGCAGAAAGCGAAGAAGAAAAAGACAGAGGATGCGCAGATGGGAGCTACGGTTGCCCTTTCCATTCTGCTGGCAATTGCGATCTTTATGATCCTGCCGCTGTGGTTGTCGAGATTGTTTGCAGGCTTTGGCCTGTCCGAAACATGGGTAGCGGTGCTTGAGGGTGTTTTTCGTCTCTTGATCTTTTTTGCGTATATGATCGGAATCTCATTTATGAAAGATATCCAGCGCGTGTTTATGTATCACGGGGCTGAACACAAGTGTATCAACTGTATTGAACATGGGATGGATCTGACTGTCGAGAATGTGCGAAAGAGTTCCAGACTGCATAAACGCTGCGGAACCAGCTTTCTGTTTCTCGTCATTATCATCAGCGTGGTGTTGTTTATTTTTATCCGCGTGGATTCACCACTCATGAGGGTAGTGGTTCGACTGCTTCTCATACCGGTCATTGCCGGAATCGCATATGAATTTATCCGTCTTGCGGGAAAAACTGAGAATCCACTTGTGGCATGGCTGAGCAAGCCGGGTCTGCTGTTACAGAGACTGACGACAAGAGAGCCGGACGATGACATGATCGAGGTGGGAATCGCATCTGTTGAGGCAGTGTTTGACTGGAAGACATTTGTAGAAGAAGTACGAAATGAAAAGTAAGTGAATATAATAACAATCCATAGCAAGAACCAAGAGGTGTTCTTGAAGGGAGGTTTTTATGACATACGCACAGGCAGCTCACTGGGGAACGGAGCAGTTACAGCGGGCAGGAGTGACGGATGCCAAGATTGATGCCGGCTATCTGCTGGAGATGGCGGCCAAAATTGACCGGAGCTTCTATTATATGCATATGCAGGACGAGATGTCTGCAGACCAATATATGGAATATGAACGGGTGATCCGTAAGCGTGCGGAACGGGTTCCGTTGCAATATATCACAGGCGAACAGGAATTTATGGGTCTGACATTCCATGTTAATTCGAATGTACTGATCCCGAGACAGGATACGGAGACACTGGTAGAAGAAGTGTTGAAGCACGTCAGAGAGGAGATGCATATTCTGGATCTGTGTACCGGGTCGGGATGTATTCTGATCAGTATTTTGAAAAATGCGCCGCAACTTGCCGGTGCCGGAAGCGATGTGAGCAAGCAGGCACTTTTAGTTGCAAAAGAAAATGCAAAATTACATGATGTCGATGCAGATTGGATCAGAGGAAATCTGTTTGATAATATCACGGAAAAATACGATGTGATCGTATCAAATCCGCCTTATATCAGAAGCAGGGAAGTATTGAATCTCATGCCGGAGGTGCAGCAGTTTGAGCCGCTGGAAGCGTTGGACGGCGGTGAGGATGGTCTGGATTTTTACCGAAAAATATGTGAAAAAGCTCCGGAATATCTGAATGCAGGCGGGTGGCTGTTTTTGGAGATCGGATATGACGAAGGACCACAGGTGAAAGCAATGATGGAGCTGAGGGACTTTGTTGATGTAGAAATAAAGAAGGACCTGGCAGGATTGGATCGGGTGGTATACGGTCGGATGCCGGGCTAGATTCAGATGAGGTGAAAAGATGTTTGACAAGTTAGAAGATTTATTGGTACGTTATGAGGAACTGATGAGCGAGCTGTCAGAGCCGGATGTGGCAAATGACGCGGTGCGCTTTCGCAAGCTCATGAAGGAGCAGAGTGATCTGACTCCGTTGGTAGAGGCTTATCGTGAGTATAAGAAAAACAAGCAGGCGATCGAGGACTCGCTGGCACTGTTGGATGAAGAGACGGATGAGGAGATGAAGGAGCTTGCCAAGGAAGAATTAAACGAGGCAAAAGTCAATGTGGCAGAGTTGGAGGACAAGCTCAAGATCCTGTTGCTTCCGAAAGACCCGAATGATGACAAGAACGTCATCGTGGAGATCCGTGCAGGTGCCGGTGGAGAAGAGGCTGCATTGTTTGCGGCAGAGATCTACCGTATGTATGTACACTATGCGGAGAGCCGACGCTGGAAGGTTGAGACACTGGAAGCGGATGAAACCGGAATCGGTGGTATGAAATCGGTGGACTTTATGGTCACCGGAGCAGGTGCTTATTCCGTATTGAAATATGAATCCGGTGTACACCGCGTACAGCGTGTACCGGAGACCGAGTCACAGGGACGTATCCAGACTTCTACCTGTACCGTAGCAGTGATGCCTGAGGCAGAGGAAGTCGATATCCAGATCGATGAGAAAGATATCCGAATTGATGTCATGCGTGCGTCCGGAAACGGTGGACAGTGCGTCAACACGACGGACTCAGCCGTGCGTCTGACCCACTATCCGACGGGAATTGTCATCTACAGTCAGACCGAGAAGTCTCAGCTGCAGAACAAGGAAAAAGCATTTGCACTCCTTCGTTCCAAGCTGTACGACTTAGAGCTTCAGAAAAAACAGGATGCCGAGTCGGAAGCAAGACGCAGCCAGATCGGAACCGGCGATCGTTCCGAGAAGATCCGTACCTACAACTTCCCGCAGGGACGTGTCACCGACCACCGCATCAACCTGACACTGTACAAGCTGGACAAGATCATGAACGG
>JALEJB010000107.1 GCA_022768825.1 Lachnospiraceae bacterium | reverse complement strand
TTCACATGAATATCTGCCACTTTTATTTTGCCGCTGAGATCAGTCCCTTCTTTCTCCACTTTCCGGATTTCCATCGGATGATCATACCGATCGCCCGGCTGACCTCATCGCTTGTCAGCGCGATATAGGCACCGACCGCACCAAGTTCCATACGGATTCCAAACAAATAAGTACCCCCAACCGCACACAAAAACATAAAGATCACCGCCAGCACTACCGGAAAGATCGCATCTCCGCTTGTCTTTAACGCCTGTCCATATACCAGGTTCGTCACGCGCCCCGACTCCAGAATGATATCAATCGCAAGCAGCTTCACCACCAGCGAGATCATCTGCGGATCATCCGTAAAAATCGATAAGATCCACGGTCCGGTCAGAGCAAAAATTGCCTCCAGTCCGGTTGCGATCAGGATACCGATCAGTGCCGCCTTTCTCGTTCCCCTGTTACAATCTTCGATCTCCTCTGCCCCGATGCGCCATCCGGTCAGGATCGCATTCGCCTGTGCCAGCGCACTTCCCGCGCACAGCGCAAAATTCGTGACCTGCACCGCATAGCTTCGGGCAGTCACATTCATGCCGGTCGCATCCATCTGATTTAATAACCGGATGACAAGTGTCATCGCCACATTATAGATCACATTCTCCAACGCAGATGGAAATCCCACCTGAATGATCTGCGCCAGCACCTGTCGATTTGCCATCCTCTGGGGATACTGTTTCGCTTTGACCAGCTTCCATGACAAAAAAGCGACAATACACAAATTGACTACACGGGAAATGCCGGTTGCCCAAGCCACACCTGCCACGCCCCAGTGCAAACCAAATAAAAAGATCGCATTCAGGATCAGATTGATCACATTCCCAACGATGGTGGCGATCAATGGCTGTTTTGAAAAGCCAAAGGCTCTCAAATACGCCGCAAAAATCGGTATCAACGCATTGCAGATGCAAAAGCTTCCCACAATCTGAAAATAGATTTCCGCAGGTTCTCTCAGTGCCTCTGCGATTCCCACCAGATCCAGAATCATACCGGAGCAAAAACAGAGAAAAACTGACATCACAATTCCAAGGACCGCATTAAATGCCAGTCCAAGCTGTCTCGCCTGATAAGCGATTCCCGGACGCCCTGCCCCGATATTTTGCGTCATAACTGCGATCATTCCCGTGGAAACCACCGCAAACATGATGATAAACACACCAATATATGTATTTGCTGTACCGACCGCACCAACTGCATCATCGCTGACAGAAGACAGCATGAGGGTATCCACCATGCCCGCCAGCATCAACAGCAGTGTTTCCAGACAGATCGGAACAAACAATTGTAATAAACTTTTTCTTGCCGTACTCATCTTCGATCTTTCCTCTCATATATCTTTGTTCAGTTGTCATTTTACAACCTATACCACAATAATTCTTGCAAAAAATCAGATAAAAATTGCACTATTTCTACTTTTATATTAGAATAGGATGAATATGAGTATCAGAAAGGAAACGATACGATGAATCAGCAATTGTATGAAAATAAAGCGCACGGCACACCCGACAGCCCATATGTCCAATATCATCTTTATCAGGTTCCACATCCATTCCAGATTCCGGTACACTGGCATCGGGAAATCGAGATCATCTATGTCCGGTCCGGCACCGTGAATGTGACAATTTCCGGCGAAAACTACGCAGGCACACCCGGAGATATCTTTGTCGTCAACCCGGGAGAGTTACACCTTATGGGAAATCAGAATCTGGATGCTGATTACTTTGCCTTTTTATTTCCATTGGATCTGATCTCATTTCAGACAGACGATTACCTGGAGAATCATTATCTACTGCCACTTCGCAGCGGAACCATACAGATACTCCCCCAAATGCCCGACGAGTATCTGCCACAGCTTGACGAAATCTGTCAGTGTATGATTTCAGAACACGAAAAAAAGCGCAGTGATCTGCTCACTATCCGTATCGAGCTCCTGCGCCTTTTCCTGTTTTTCATCAACCATGATCTGTTTACAACCACTCCCGGCCGTGTGAACAGCATAGACAAAGAGATGATCACCTATATCCGCCAAAACTATATGAATCCGATTTCCCTGGCGGATCTGTCCAACCAGTTTCACCTGTCGGAAAAATATTTGTCCCGTTACTTCAAGGAGCATTTTCAACTGCCCTTTACGCAGTATCTGCGCCACTTGCGTCTGACAAATGCAAAGACGCTGCTTGTTTCAACTGATTTTCCCATCACACAGATTGCGCTGCAATGCGGCTTTTTCAATGTCAGCTACTTTATCCGCGCCTTCAAAGAGACCTATAAATGCTCTCCCTTGAAATACCGGATGACGAAAGGTATCACTGCCTTTCATTCTGATATCTTATGACATCTTTTCGGTAAAACAGCTTTGTTTTTGCATGAATATCCAATGGATCCAATTTACCTCGTTTTACTAAATCATTTACATTTTGTCTTGTACAGTCCAAAATCTCCATCACCTCTGTTGTTGAGACAATCTGTTTCGCCGCAAATTGCCGTAGCGCAGAGGCTGATATAGGCAACTTTTGCCCAACCTCAAGAATGTAATCTCTGGAAATTTCATTTTTTTCTCCCCAGCTGATACTGCTTCCGCCTGCAACCACCTTCACATCTGTTAATCTGCTTGCATATGCAAGCATACGATCAATAAATGCATAGTTTTTTTTGACCTGTTCATATTGAAGTATCAAAACATCATCATTTTCCAGCGTAACAAAGATGCCTTTATCCTCATTCAAAACACACTCTGTAATATTGTGATGTCGTCTATCAATGATTGCTTGCGGTACATCCTGCTGCGTGATTTTCTCAACATAACACTCATCCTGCGCACAACGGCCATCGCTGTGAATCAACAATTCAAATTCATTATATTCCGCCAATCCGCATTCCTTTAATATTTGTGAAATATTTTGTCTGTCTGGCGGTACAATCCTCTGTTGTACCCATCTCATGGTCCAATAAGAGGTGACACTCCTTTGATGATTTCTCGCGAAATGTTCCAACACAATTGGTAAATCCCATTCACCGGCTTCATCGCTTAATTCTATATATCCTGATTTTTGATTTTCATAATAAAAAAGATACCCTAAAATAAAATTTTTCGTTATTGTATCATCTTTGATTGCTAATATTTTCATATTGATCTGCCCTCTTTGTAATCATTTCCCAAATTTTATCCATACGCTGTTTTGAAATAATGCCCTCCAAATCAGCAAACAGATTTTTATGAAAAGTTTCATCAAACGAAGGAAGTTTGATACGTTTCTCCATAGGAATTAATTGCAAATTCTTTGCCACAGAATGTGTTCCCAAAAAAGCCTGAACAACCTTGTCTTCAAGGACATCAATGCGTTCAAGTGCATTGTCATCCAGACATTGAAAAACCAAGGACAAGCCATGATCAAATAAGGGAGCCAAACGTGTAGTCTTTTTATTTCGATTGCGAAGGACCTCGATGTTTGCACCATGACGATCTCGGTTCAAAATCAGATAATCTATCGTAAGCATCTGAATTACCTGCTCTTCCCAGCCCATCCGTTGACAAAAATCATAAGGTGTCTCACCCTTTTTCATTTCCATTTCATAAAATAAATCCATCGCAGTTTTGCTTTCGCCTTTTTCCTTATAATCTTCAGAAGCACATATATACGTAATATATTCTTTCGTATTAACCAAAATTTTTGCATGAATCAAACGATATTGCAAATGAGGAAAGTTCAAATAATCAAGCAAACGATCTACAAGTATTTCATTGACACACTCGTGCCCAATAATACCTTCTACAATATTGTAATTGGATAATTTATAATACATTTTTACCCCATCGATTTCTTCCTGGGCTTTCAGAAAAGAGCCTGCTGTGCCGGATGAATGCCGTATCCTTGACCATTGTAATCGTGTCAAATCCTGTAATTGTTTTTCGATCTGCATGGCATACCTCCTTTGATATTATTTTAGCATTTTCTTTACGATAGTCAAGTAGAAATAACTGCCAATTTATGACACGATTTCAGCAAAAATGTTCCATACATTTTTTTAGTTAGTCACACAGTCTCTGCCCCGTGGGGATTTTCAGTGTCCGACATGTGATAATACGATTTCGTTTACTGCTTCCACTACATCCACTACACTGCTTCTGTCCACAAGTGAAACAGGTTCGCCGTCAACGATTGCGAGACAGTGTTCTCCGTCATACCGATATAGTTCCATGGAAACCTCCTGAACATTTTCATTATCAAGATGAATCGTGAAACTGATCTCCTGCTTTCCGTCCGGATGTTCATCCGTAAATTCAGCCGCCTTCAAAGACATCAGATCATCCTGAAAATCAGTGATTTCCAGTTCTTCATCATCATAATACCATGTCTTCTCATCCTTCTTCTCTTTGGAAGTAAATGTATAATCCTTTCCGTCAAGAGAAACATCAATCTGTGTAATATCCGCAAAATCTGCCCAGATCAACTCCTGATGACGCAGATCGTTGTAAGAAGAAGCCATCAGCGCATCAAACTGTGTTCCATTGACCTCGTAGATGATCCTGGAATCACCAACTCTGACATATGCCTTTCTGTCATCCTCTTCGGATGACTCATCAGAAGTCTCTTTATCCTCTTCCTTTGCAGCCTTTTCTTTTTCCTCAGGATCACGGGAAACATGCAGTACAAAAGTATCTTCTTTTTCTTCCTCACTTTCTTCATCCTTTGTCGTATACTGAATGGTCACACTCAATTCGGGATCATCCAGCCCATAGGATGCCACATCCGCATCCGTCGCATTGTAGGATACATACGCTAACGAATCCAATCCACTGATCGTACTGAGATAACTGTTTACCGCGCTTGTATCAAGCGGCAGTTCTGCTCCATCCTTTTGGGTAAAATACACATCATCCGCACTGTAAGTACAATCATTTTCTTCCTTGTAAACGACCGTGTAATCCTGTTCCCCTGCAAACTCGATCTCCGAAACCTTGTCAAATTCCGGAATCTCATCATTTTGAATCATATCTTTCAATTCCAGTTCATACAGATCCATCGGGTCATTTTGGACGAGATAGACATTGCCATCGTCAATGGAAACATACCGCTGCTCATCCATCTTGCTGTAATCGCCAACCTTGATCTCATAGGTTTTATCATCCGTTCCGACTTGAATCGTACAGATCGGATCATCCAAGCCATACTGTCCATAATCCTCTACATTTTCAATGATAAACGAGACGCCAAACGAAGCAAAAGGCTCCAATAACTCATCGATTTTTTCTTCACTCACCGGAAATGCTTCGTCGTCATCATACATCCATGTATCATCCCTGTGGAACGCAAGGCTTTCCTTCTTTCCCGTCTCCTCTGACTCATATTCCCATTTCAGGGAGTTTACATCTTCACTTGCTAATTTCAGGATCACCTCATCACTGTTTTTGATTTCTTCCTTGCATGCTTCGTATCTGCTAACGCCCAAAGTCGCTGCGCAGACTACCAGTAAAACGCCAAGCAGTACATATATTTTTTTAGACCGGCTCATTTTGCTTCCTCCTTCTTCTCACAACTACACCCGTTCCAATGCCCAGGAATGCCAACGGGAACACGCCGATCATAAGCACCTTCAGCATGGAAGCGGTGGATGTATCGATTGTCAGATAGTTGTAATCCAATGACTTGCTGCGGATCGCAACTGCCTCGGTCTCACCGATCAAAGAAGATAGTGCATTCATTCCAAGATCCAGATTGGCTCCTGATGAATAGGAATTGTACATATCCTCCAGAAAATCTGAGGATGAAAACCAGATGATCTGTCCGTCATTCTCACATGCGATGGAGACAGCAACAGCAAACGGTCCATCCACATCGTTCTCCTCCTTCTCGTAAGTCGAGATATCATATCCTTCCACTTTACTGTATGCACTGTCTGATGTCGTAAGTAATGCACTCACTGCGCCTGACGTATCCTCAATCTTCATACCCTGAGCAATTGGCATGATCGCATAGTAGTTTTCATTGATGAGCGGATCGGTAATCTCATTGCTTTCCATATCAGGCAACAGCACGTACGGCGCCTGAAATGCATAATGTTCGCGATCTGACTCTACAACTACACCATCTACCGCTTCCACTCCGTAATCTTTTAAAAGTCCATATAGATTTTCCAGTGTTCCGTCTTCTGTCGTTCCTGCCAGAACCATCAGTTTCCCACCATTTGTCACATAGTCAGCCAGGATATCTTTTTCCTCTGTGGAAATATCACTGGTCGGCGCGTAGATCAGCACGCAATCGGCCTCTTTTGGCACTGCATCCTCATTCAGCAGTGAAAAATTTACCGTCTCCATATTATCTTTTTTCAACTGTGTACGGAACGCAGACGCAATCTCCTTCTCGCCATGTCCCTCTAATACATAAACCTGCGGCAGTTCCTCACTCACAACATAATCAATGGCAGAAGTAATCGCACCCTCACCGTCAAAAGAAGTGTTATAGGAGTAGCTTGACATATCGGCTTCTTTCACGTAAATATCATCGTAGCTTACAAAACGGCTGCGATCACCACACACGACGATCAGACTGTTATTCGGCACTTCTTCCGACGTATACTGAGAGGCAAATGTCGGATACACATCCGGATTTTTCTTGACAATTTCAATATGATCGGAAAGACTATCATATTTTGCCAGCAGATTCTCTATCACAGCATCCTCTTCGTCAGACTGAACGATCCAGTAGATCGTCACATCCTGTTCCAGTGCATTGACAACAACTTTGGTGTTGCTGGTGATCGAGTATAGCTTTGTTGCACTGATATCATAGTTTGTCAGTGTCTTTGGCAGCACAGATGCAAAAATATTGACGACAATTAAAATCGCCAGTACAATGCCTGTCATGACCAGCGAATACGAACCGCCCTTTAAAGCAATCCGATTGCTCTGTGCCGGTCCCTTATTTTTATGAAAAGAAAACTTTTGCATCAGTTGTATCTCCGTTTCTCAAGAGATTGTACGGATAAAAATAAAAAGAAAATAATTACCGTCACGTCATATATAATGGCTGTCAGATCAAACACACCGTTTACAAATGTATGAAAACGCTCAAATAAAGAAAGCTGTTTCATCACATTTGGCAGAAGCCCCTCAAATTTCGAACTGTCTACAAAATAAATCACACCGATCAACAGGGTAAGCCCGATTCCGACAGTGTATGCAAGATTCTCATTTTTTGTCAGATACTTCACAATGACACCCAACAAAACAGCCAGGATGATCAGTGTCATTGCAGAACCAAGTGCTGTGGCAGACACGTACTCTGCCAGATTTACGCTATAATAATTCAGTAAGATCACAGGTATGGCGATACCTGCAGCAAGCCCCTGATTTTCTGTCAAAGAGGAAATAAAAGTACCGATCGCGATCAATGCAGCTCCCAACAAAAAAAATGCAAACAAAGCGCCATAAGAGGTCAATAAATAGACATCCCCAAATTGCGCAAAGATCATCGGATAGAGTGCTACGATGCAAAGAGGGATCAGAAAAACAAGCAGCAGTGCCAGATATTTTCCAATGACAATCTCTGACGTCTTGATCGGAAGCGAATAGAGCAGCTGATCCGTCTTCTGCTTTCGCTCCTCGGCGATCACTCGCATCGTCAGAATCGGTACGATTACAACAAATCCAAGACACACAAAGCTCAAAACATATTCAAAATTGGCTACTGCGGACTGAATATTGTATAGCATTGCTCCGATTCCGACAAATACAAGCAAAAAGGCAGAAAAAACGTATGCTGTAAAAGAATGAAAATAATTGGATATTTCATGTTTGAATACTGCCGTCATGTATCACTCACCTCGCTTTTTTCAGTTTCATTCTGTACTGTCATAGATTCCGGTTCATCCGGCTCTTCGGTAGACGCAGTGCCTTCATCGCCTTCTGTCAGCTCGATAAATACGTCCTCCAGATTGGCTTTCTTTGATTTCATTTCCAAAATCGCCCGATGCTTTTCGGCAAATGCGAAAAAGATCTGCCTGCACAGGTCGCGAATATGCCCGGACTCACTTTTTACCCGGACGGTCACCGTTTCATTCTTCTGCGCTTCGCACTCCCATAGAATATCCGTTCCAATATGCTCCATGATCTCACAGACTTCTTCTGTGGATGCTTCCGCCGTAAAAGTGACCTCATTGGAGGCAAGAAGCAGCGTCTCCAAATGATCCGGCGAATCAAATGCAACCAGTTTTCCTTTGGCAATGATCAACACTTTTTCGCAGATTGCCTGCACCTCAGAGAGAATATGCGAACTTAAGATTACCGTGTGTGTCTGTCCGAGTTGTCGGATCAGATCACGTATCTCAATGATCTGAATCGGATCAAGTCCCACCGTCGGTTCATCGAGAATGATCACCTTGGGCTTTCCAAGCAAAGCCTGCGCAATACCGACACGCTGCCTGTAGCCCTTTGACAGATTCCCAATCAGCCTGTTTCGTACATGACCAATCTTCGTCTGCTCGATCACTGCTTCCATCTGACGCTGTAATTCCTGACCTCGCAGTCCTTTTGCTTCACCGACAAATTTCAGATATTCCATCGGTGTCTCATTCAGGTACAGAGGCGGTAGCTCCGGCAGATACCCGATCAGTTTTTTTGCCTTTTCCGGCTCCTCAAAAATATCATAACCGTCAATTTTGACATGACCCTGTGTGGCAGACAAACATCCGGTCATGATGTTCATCGTCGTAGATTTTCCGGCTCCGTTTGGCCCCAGAAATCCATATACATGCCCTTCACCAATCTCAAAGGACAAGTCATTCACAGCCATGAAGTCGCCATAACATTTTGTCAAATGCTCTACTGTAATCATAGCAACCCTCCTGTATATTTTTTTATGTATGAAACAAATCATATCACATACCGCTTTTGATTCTGTGAGCATTTTATGAGGATTCTATGAGGATTTTGTGTAAATAGAGTGACCTTATTTTAGATATGCCACAGCTGCTTATGATGATGCTGCAAAACAAGAGGAGCCTGCTACACAACTTCGTGTAACAAGCTCCTTTTTATTCGTCAACGTATCAGACCTGTTCCATACATTCCGGGTGCATGGCTACCGGCTTTGCACGCATCCCATATGCTCTTTATTTTTCCATAAGTGCACAAATTTGATCCTCAGTTGCCTTCATCGCTTCCAGGGTCATAGATAATAGCTTGTCCAACTCCCATCCAAGCTGCTGTGCACCGCGCTCGATCACATCTCTGGAACAACCCGCTGCAAACCCTTTGCTTTTGTATTTCTTCTTTAGAGATTTCAATTCCATATCTTTGGTACTCTTTGACGGGCGCATCAGTGCCGCTGCCCAGATGAGTCCGGTCAATTCATCCGCTGCAAATAATACTTTCTCCATTTCATGAATCGGTTCTACATCAATCGTCACACCGCACCCAACCGTGATTCCATAACCATGGGAACAAACTGCATGTATGATATCTTCTCCTACGCCGCCTTCTTTTAATAATTCCGGAGCTTTGATACAATGCTCATCCGGATATTGTTCAAAATCGATATCATGGAGCAATCCGACAATTCCCCAATGATTCTCCTCGTCTCCATAACCAAGCTCCTTCGCATACCATTTCATAACTGCTTCTACTGTAAGTGCATGCTGAATATGAAATGGATCCTAATTATACTTCTTTAATAATTCAAATGCTTCTTCTCTGCTAATATCACTCATCTCGTTTTCACCTTTCAAAATTAAAATTTGTATCTATCTGTCCAATTTAAGATATACCTTTTGTAAATAATCCCCTCTCCGTCATGCTTCGCATGACAAGCCCCAACGGGGCGAGGTGTCGTTTACATCCACCGGATCACCTTTTGCAGTATCCACGGATTCACATACACTTCCAATAATAATCCCAGGATAAACAGCAACAATAACATCACAATTTCCAGTACTCTCTCGCTTCGTTTCATTTGAAGCTTGGATGTCACTCTGCTTCGCATTCCAAAAAACAACATCAGGTAACAGATCACTTGCGGAAAGATACTGGCAAGGGCAACGAGACTTCCAACACTCCCAAACGCTCCGATCGTCAGCACAAAAAAATACCCATATGTAAATCCGCACCATGCCCCATACAGATCCAACACAAAAGTTTTTCGAAACAGGAAGGTACTGAGTGCCAGTAGGACAAAATGGAGACATCTGCTTTTGCAGACATAGAGAAGTAACGCAATAGGATCATAACTCTTCTCACCATAAGAAATCAGATAGTATTTTGTCAGACTTCCGTATTCCTCAAAATGGTCTACCCCACATTGATTGGCCAGAACAATTCCCACAATAAAACATACAAAAAAACTTATGATCAGAAATCCCATGGATGTCCGTTGCTTCAAACCCGCTACTCTCCAAATAGTCTTTCTATTACTTTATGTTTGTTAAATTTTTATATGCCATGATTGCTGCAACCGTCTTGGCATCCTGGATTTCACCGGCATAGATTTTATCCACCAGCTCATCCAGATCATAGGTTCCAAGTTCTACGTACTCATCCGGATCGAGATGCTGATTGGTTTTCACCAGATCTCTGGCAACATATACATCAATAAATTCATCACAAAATGCCACCGTGGTTCGAAGGGAGATCAAAAACTCCAGATTGTCACTGTGATATCCGGTCTCTTCCTCCAACTCTCTTGCCGCGCATACTTTCGTATCTTCCTCCACACTGTCTCTTGCGCCTGCCGGAATCTCCAGCGTCATACGATCCAATGCATTGCGATATTGCCTGACCATCATCAGCTTTCCGTCATCCATGACAGCTACCACAGCAGCAGCACCCTTGCGATGATGGATCAGATCCCACTCCACTAATTTTCCATCCGGCATCTGCATCGTATCACTGTAGAAATCTACAATAACACCCTGATGCTTTAATGTCCGTTTCACACGTTTGATTTGATTTTCCATACGAATCGACCTCCTAAAAGTGCGCATAAAATTTTGTTATAGGAAATCCAACAGAATTTCCTGTGATAATTTGAAAAGCGGTCATGCATTGCATGACCGCTGATAGTGCGATGTAAATTCATCTATTTAGCGAACTCGGTTACACGAGATTCACGAATCACATTTACCTTAATCTGTCCCGGATATTCTAATTCAGATTCAATCTGCTTAGCAATATCTCTTGCCAGAATAACCATTTCTGGATCGCTGATTTGCTCAGGAACTACTAATACACGAACTTCGCGACCTGCCTGAACAGCAAAAGATTTGTCAACACCTTTAAAACCGTTTGTGATATCTTCTAATTGTTGTAAACGATTAGAATATGTTTCTATGGTCTCTCGTCTTGCTCCCGGACGAGCTGCACTGATCGTATCAGCAGCCTGTACCAGACATGCAATCAGAGATGTTGGCTCAACATCTCCATGATGAGCTTCAACTGCATTGATAATTAATGCAGATTCCTTATACTTGCGGCATAAGTCTGCACCAATCTGAATATGGGAACCTTCCATATCATGATCAACAGATTTTCCAATATCATGTAATAATCCTGCACGTTTTGCGATTCTGACATCCAGACCAATCTCGCCTGCCAACAGACCACAAATCTGTGCTACTTCAATGGAATGCTTCAATGCATTCTGTCCATAGCTTGTTCTGAATTTCATTCGTCCAAGCAGACGAATTAATTCAGGATGAATACCATGAATACCTACTTCTAAGGTAGCAGCTTCACCCTCTTCACGAATCATGGTCTCGACTTCTTTCTTTGCCTTCTCAACCATCTCTTCAATTCTTGCCGGATGAATACGTCCATCCACAATTAATTTCTCAAGGGCAATTCTTGCTATCTCTCTACGAATAGGATCAAATCCTGAGAGAATCACTGCTTCCGGTGTATCATCAATAATCAGATCTACACCTGTTAATGTCTCTAAGGTACGGATATTACGTCCTTCACGACCGATGATTCTTCCCTTCATCTCATCATTGGGAAGAGGAACTACAGAAATCGTTGCTTCACTCACATGATCAGCCGCACATTTCTGGATCGCGCTCACAACGTACTCACGCGCTTTTTTTCCTGCTTCTTCCTTTGCGCGAGTATCCATCTCCTTAATTAATTTTGCAGTGTCAAGTTTTACATCATCTTCAACGGTTTTTAATAAAAACTCTTTTGCTTGTTCGGAGGTTAAACCTGAAATTCTTTCAAGTTCCTGTACTCTTTGTTCGTTGAGCTTTGCTACTTCTGCTTTTTGCTTCTTAATCTCTTCTTCCTTAGCTGCAAAACCTGCTTCACGCTTTTCAATGGACTCAAGCTTCTTATCTAAATTCGATTCTTTCTGCTCGATACGACGCTCTGCTCTCTGAATCTCCGATCTGCGATCTTTGATTTCCCGATCAAGTTCGTTCTTCGTCTTGATTGACTCTTCCTTGATCTCCAGCATTGATTCACGTTTCTTCGCTTCTGCTGTTTTCACCGCATCATCAATGATCGATCTTGCTTTGTCCTCTGCCTGACTGACCTTTGAATCTGCACGTTTCTGGTTCACTTGATTCATAATGACAACCGTCACGCCAGCAGTTACAACTAAGGTGACTAATACAGCAATTACAACAAAAATTGGCTGCACAAGAGCACCTCCTTATTTAGTTTTCGTCATAGTTTACAACATATAAATTTTATACTTTCTGGCTCCTTATGTCAAGCATTTCATACAATATATACAAACAAAAGCAGCAATAATTCTACATCTATTACAATTTACTGACAATTTAACGCCTTGCAAATGTCATTACTGCCAAAACCTCTCCGCAAAAGATACCCATACATCCGTCTCTTTTCCTGAATCGTAGCATGATCGGAATCATAGTTCCTTTTTCGCAATAATTCCGTGATCAAGCCCTCTTCATCGCGACCGGATAATTCTTCCTCCAACACTTCATCAGCAATCGATTTTGCAATTCCTTTATGGATGAGCTCCATGCGAAGCTTTCCCTTGCTTTTCTTCTCCGCCCTACAACGAACATAGGCACCTGCATAGCGCTTATCGTCAATATAATGAAAAGATTTCACATACGCGATCGCAGCATCGATCAGATCCGGCGGATACTCCTGCTCAGAAAGCTTTTTCCGAAGTCCCTGCTCGGTGCGATCCATCTTCTCCAAAAGATACATGGCACGCTTTTTCACCCGCTTGAGCAGTACTTCCTCTCGAATCCGGTCATATACTTCATCTGTCAGTTCCGTTTCTTCCTGTAAGTCAAACTGACGGATCTCCCTGCGATACAGCATCCAGATTTCGCCGGAAGATAAATAAACCTTTGTCTTGCCCTTCTCTAAGTACTCGATCTCCTGCACCCACATAAGCCAACACTATTCCTCAGTTTCCTCTTCCACAGCTTCTTCTTTGCCGCCAATCGCATAATGGGCACGCACCTTTGCCTCAATCTCTGCACAGATTTCCGGATGCTCACACAAATACAGCTTGGCATTCTCGCGTCCCTGACCGATCTTCTCTCCGTTGTACGCATACCACGCACCGGATTTATTCACGATATCAATGCCTGCTGCCAGATCCAGAATATCTCCTTCTTTGGAGATACCTTTTCCAAACATGATGTCAAACTCAGCCTCACGGAATGGCGGTGCCACCTTATTCTTGACAACCTTTACCCTTGTATGGTTTCCGATCACTTCTCCGCCCTGTTTCAATGCCTCCACACGTCTGACATCCAGACGGACAGAGGAATAGAATTTCAGTGCGCGTCCACCGGTTGTCGTCTCCGGATTTCCAAACATCACGCCAACCTTCTCGCGTAACTGATTGATAAAGATCACAATACAATTTGATTTGCTGATGACAGCTGTCAGTTTACGCAATGCCTGTGACATCAGTCTCGCCTGTAATCCCACATGGGAATCTCCCATGTCTCCGTCAATTTCTGCCTTTGGCACAAGCGCAGCAACGGAATCGACGATGACGATATCCACTGCTCCGGAACGCACCATCGTCTCCGTGATCTCAAGTGCCTGCTCTCCGTTATCCGGCTGCGAAATATAGAGATTGTCGATATCTACTCCGATATTTTTGGCATACACCGGATCAAGCGCATGCTCTGCGTCAATGAATCCGGCAATTCCGCCGCGCTTTTGTACCTCTGCCACACAATGTAAGGCAACCGTGGTCTTACCACTGGATTCCGGACCGTATACCTCAATAATACGGCCCTTCGGAAGTCCTCCCAGTCCCAGTGCAAGATCCAGGCTCAGTGAGCCGGTGGGAACAGTCTCAACATTCATCGCTGCGGATGGATCGCCAAGCTTCATCACCGCTCCTTTTCCGTACTGTTTCTCAATCTGTGAGATCGCTGCATCCAACGCTTTTAATTTATTCTCGTCTGCCATGTTTCTTACTCCTTTTCCTTCTCAGTTATTTTTTCTAATCATATCGCATAAACAGTCCGATAATCCGGTCTGCAAAATCTGTTCATTCGAACATATATTCCATGAACAAATGTTCGTATCTGTAATTATACTAATCCATTTATGTGCAATTGTCAACAAGGGATTTCGAAAAGATACAAAGAATGCGCTTCGCGCATTCTCCGCGCGCGAGCGATGCCGTTAGGCAAACTTCTTCTCCGCGAGCTGCGCATCCTTGCGGAGCATTTTGTTTCATGGGAAATTCGAAGGAATTTCCTATGAAATCAAGAACGCCTCTGCGTTCTTGCTGCGGAATGCGCGTCTGCTTTGCAGACAGCTTCAACTGCGCATTCCTGCAATCCGCCGGAGGCTTTATCTCAGTCAGAGATTGTACTCTCACTGAGACGAATTTGTGTTACTCACCA
>JALEJB010000104.1 GCA_022768825.1 Lachnospiraceae bacterium | reverse complement strand
CCACAGTATATCATTACTCCGATTGTGCTTCCCCTCGTCAAGCTCGGACGCACAAAAGTCGTAAGATATACTGTGGGATTATTCCGTGTTCATTGTTTTTTCACAGTGTCTGACACCTTTTAGGTTACGCCAGTACAAAATCGATCGTGCGCATCAGTTCATCCACAGACTGCACCACGATATCCACCGTCTGTCCCAATTTATATTGTTTTCCGGTAGCTTCTCCCACCAGCTCATACGTTTCTTCCACAAACCGGTAATAATCATCTGTCAGTGACGTGATATGCACCATTCCCTCAACGGTATTCGGAAGCTCCACATACATTCCCCAGCCTGTCACAGACGAGATCACCCCGGTAAAGGTCTCTCCGATATGCTCGGACATCAGCTGGGCTTTTTTCAGCTTGATCGTCTCGCGCTCTGCCTCTTCGGCACGCCGTTCTCTCTCGCTGCTTTGTTTTGCCACCTCCGGCAGTATTTTTTCGTAGTGTTCCTTTCGTTTTTCCGTCATGCGATTCCGCAGCCGGTCTTTGATGATCCTGTGAATCTGCAGATCCGGATAACGTCTGATGGGCGAAGTAAAATGACAATAATATTTTGCCGCCAATCCAAAATGTCCCGTGCAGTCAACCGTATATTTCGCCTGTTTCATCGAGCGAAGTGTCAGACGACTGAGCAGAGCCTCTTCCGGCGACCCTTCGATCTTATCAAGCAGCTTCTGCAGCTCCTTTGGATGCAGTTCCTCGCCGGAAAGATGCAGATTGTATCCAAAATTCTGAATAAAAGCGCACAGCTTTTTGATCTTATCCGGATCCGGGTTTTCATGCGTACGATAAACAAACGGAAGTTCCTGCCAGAAATTGTCTTCCGCCACTGTCTCATTGGCGATCAGCATAAAATCCTCGATCAGTCTGGTTGCCACATTGCGTTCATATGGCTTTATTTCAACCGGCCATCCCTTCTCATTTAAAATCACTTTCGTCTCCGGGAAATCAAAATCAATCGAGCCACGCTTCATACGTTTTTTCCGAAGGATCGCTGCCAGCTTTTCCATCTGCCGAAACATCGGTACAAATGTCTCATATTTTTTTGTTTCTTCCTCATCGTGGAGAGCCAAAATTTTATTGACACTCGTATAACTCATGCGCTCATCTACATTGATGACAGTTTCCGCGATCTGATGATCAATGACCTCTCCCTTCGGACTTATCAGCATGATACAGCTCAATGCCAGCCGGTCTTCGCCCGCATTGAGCGAGCAGATTCCGTTGGACAATGTATGCGGCAGCATCGGAATGACACGGTCTACCAGATAGACCGAGGTTCCGCGTTCCAAAGCTTCCACATCCAGCGCCGAATGTTCCTGTACATAATTGGTGACATCCGCGATATGCACACCAAGCCTGTAATTTTCCCCTTCCATCACAAGACTGACCGCATCGTCCAGATCCTTGGCATCTTCTCCGTCAATGGTCACCATCTGCCAACCACGCAGATCCAGTCTCCCTGCCATATCCGCTTCGCTGACCGGCTTTGCGACACGCATGGCCTGATTCAACACCTTTTCCGAAAACTCCATCGGCAGCTCATAATCCTTGGCAATCGCAAGAATATCGGTTCCCGGATCGTTGATATGCCCCAGGATCTCAACGATCTTTCCTTCCGGTTTCTTGCCGTTTCCGCCAAACTCGGTGATTTCAACCAAAACCTTGTGACCCGCAACTGCGCCCATCGAATGCTCCAGCGGCACAAAAATATCCTGTGTAAACCGCGCATTGTCCGGCACAACAAAGCCAAAGGTTTTGCTGGCCTCATAGGTTCCGACGATTGTCGTCTTGCCATGCTCCAGCACCTTTACGATCGTTCCTTCTTTTCGTCTGCCGTCCGGTGCTGCAGTAATCTTCACCTGCACCTTATCATGATGAATCGCACCGCCACGATCATCTTTGCCAATGAAAATATCTTCGCCGTCTTCCATGCGTACAAATCCAAAGCCTCTGGCATTGCTCTCAAAAATTCCGGTCATCAGCCGCGCTGACGCCTTGGAATACTTTCCTTTTTTGGATACCTCAACTTTTCCTTCGCCGACCAACGCCTCCAGGATCGCTTCCAGTTCTGCCCGTTCGCTTTTCGGGATATCCAGTAATATCGCGATTTCTTTGATCTTCATCGGTACATAGAGATCATCACAGATCAGACCGTATATTTTTTGTTTTCGTTCCTCAAATTGCGTCATCGTACCCTCCAATTAAATAATGTAAATAATAAAAAGAAAGCTGCCACAACCGTGACAGCTTTTTACCAATCATTTTAAGCGATGCTTCCAACGTTTAACAAGCAAGCAAGAACGATAAATGCGATGACCAATACTCTTGTAAGCTTCACAAGCATCCCTTCCATAGAACGGCCCTTGTTTTTGCCCCAGTATGTCTCAGCAGCTCCTGCGATTGCTCCAAGTCCTGCTGACTTGCCTTCCTGCATCAGAATAATGACTGTCAATGCAATACTTACAATGATCAATAATACTGTCAATATAATCTTCAAAACACCCACGATTTACACCTCCTATGTCCTGAGTTTTTGTTATGTTCACAACTTCTCAAAGTATATCATAGCAAACACGGGATTTCAACCACAAATTTTGTCCATGCACAAAAAAGGATCGCGTACCCGGAAATCAGTTGCAGTTTTTTCGTATTTTTACTATCATGGAAGCATCATCAATCGTATCATAACATGTTTAAGGGGTAATTAGTATGTCCGAATTAAGAGAAAAAATGCGAAAGAAACGGCAAAAGGAACGATTGACTGTCCTTGTTGCATTCCTTCTGTCACTGAGTCTGATCCTTGTTCTGATGTTACTTCTTTTTTTTAAGAGCCAAAACGCACAGCAGCCGGACAAGCAGCCTGCAGCCATCGGGACTGAAGCAATGTCTGATCAAAAACCGGAAGCGGTCACCATCGAAACGCCCTCTTCGCTGGAAGCAGACCCCCCGACACCTTCAGGAATCGTTTCGGAAAATGAACCGGAGGAAACACCGGAAAGCACGACACTGATCTTCACCGGTGATGTCTTACTGAGCGGCTATGTACTCGATAACTACAATGCCGGTGGGATTGACGGTGTACTCTCGCCGGAGCTGCTTACAGAGATGACCAACGCGGATATCACCATGATCAACAACGAATTTCCATACAGCCTTCGTGGCGAGCAGGCACCGGACAAACAGTATACGTTTCGGATCGACCCGAAGTATGTCAGCGTGCTTTCCGACATGGGCGTAGATATCGCAGGTCTTGCCAATAATCATGTGCTGGATTACGGCAAAGATGCCCTGCTCGACACGTTTGAAACCCTGGACCGGGCAGGTATCGATTATGTCGGTTCCGGAGACTCTTTTGATCGGGCAAGCGCGCTGATCACCAAAACCGTGCATGGAAAAACCTTTGGTTTTCTTGCGGCAAGTCGTGTCATTCCGGTGGTATCGTGGGATATCACAAACGCTGCTCCCGGTGTATTTACGACATATGATCCGGCGAAGCTATGCGCTGCAATTGAGCAGGCGCGCTCGCAGTGCGATTACCTCACCGTTTTTGTCCACTGGGGCATTGAACGAAGTGAATTTCCGGAAAGCTACCAGCGCGTTCTGGCTGAGCAATACATCGACTCCGGTGCCGATCTCGTGGTCGGTATGCATCCGCATGTTCTGCAGGGAATCTCCTACTACAAGGATAAACCGATTTTTTACAGTCTCGGTAATTTCATCTTTAATCAGAGCATTCCCCAAACCGCACTGCTGAAGGTGACCATCGCAGCAGACAACACACCGACCTTCCAACTGCTGGCAGCCAATGCCTCCGGCGCAAAAACAAGTCAACTGGAAGGCGAAGAAAAGCTTGCTGTCTACCGTTATCTGGAAAGCATTTCCACGGATATCTCCATCAATGAGGACGGAATTGTATCCCACTGAGACAGCATTGTTTTTCTCATCGTATGTGGCAAGGAGAGACCCACGAAGTGGTAGTCTGCTCTGACTAAGATAAACAAATCTGCATAATATTCCCCTTTTTGTACACAATATTCAAGAACGATTCCGGCGGAGATTGCACTCCCACTTCTATCAGTGGGAGTCTTCTCAGACTGAGATAGAAATTGAGAAAGGGGATTTTTTATGAACAAAATTACAACAAAAATTTCACACATCTATGCCAGACAGATCCTTGATTCCCGCGGAAACCCGACCGTCGAGACAAGAGTGACGGCCGGTGATGTCACATCCAAAGCAAGTGTTCCCTCCGGTGCCAGCACCGGCGAGCACGAGGCTGTGGAGCTTCGTGACAACGACCAATCCTATCACGGAAAAAGCGTTTTAAACGCAGTACGCAATGTCAATGACGAAATTTCCAAGCTTTTGGATGAGGACGATATCTGCAATCAGAGAAAACTGGACTTTCGGATGCGCAAGCTGGATGGGACAGACAACAAGAGCCGGCTGGGAGCAAATGCCATGCTGTCTGTATCACTGGCAGCGGCCCGATGTGCAGCAGAGATCCACAACCTGCCTCTTTACCGCTATCTGGGCGGCGTCAATGCCCATGAACTGCCGATTCCGATGATGAACATTCTCAACGGCGGTGCCCACGCAAAAAATAACCTGGACTTTCAGGAATTTATGATCGTACCGATGCACCCGGACAGCTTCCACGATTCGCTTCGTATGGGAACAGAAGTCTACCATACCTTAAAAAAACTTCTGGATCAACGGGGACTTTCCACTGCCGTTGGCGATGAAGGCGGCTTTGCACCGGAATTAAACAATGCTTATGAAGTATTCGACCTGTTGATGGAAGCAGTCACCGAAGCCGGCTATACCCCGGGCGAGGATATCTCTTTTGCCATGGATGCCGCTGCCAGCGAATTGTTTGACCGTGCAAGCAGCTGCTACTATTTTCCGGGCGAAAGCTCAGTAATACGATCGACAGAGCCTCCTTCCACTGCCAACTCTTCCAACCGTCAAAAGATCATGCGCACCACTGACGACATGATCCGGCTCTACGAGGATCTGTGTCAGAAATACCCACTGATCTCCATCGAAGACGGTCTTGATGAAAACGACTGGGAAGGCTGGTGTCAGCTGACCTCTCAGCTTGGGGATCGGATTCAGTTGGTCGGTGATGACCTGTTTGTCACCAATCCGGACCGAATCGCTGTTGGCATCCAGAAACATGCCGCCAATGCAGTTCTCATCAAAGTCAATCAGATCGGTACGCTTTCGGAGGCAATGGATGCCATTGAGCTTGCGACAAAAAACGGATATCGTACCATCATCTCGCATCGGAGCGGAGAAACGGATGATACATTTATCGCAGATCTAGCGGTTGCCGTGGGCAGTGGTCAGATCAAGACCGGTGCCCCCTGCCGGAGTGAACGTGTCAGCAAATATAACCGCTTGCTTGAAATCGAAGAGGAATTATTTTTAGAAGATAAGTAAAGGGGATGGGTAAAAAAAAGCTGTGTCCTATGACACAGCTTTGTCTATGTAGGGCTTGATCGCATCCTCAATCTGCGCAAGCAGTTGACCATCCGCATGAATGATCAGTTCCATTGCCGTATTAAATTGCAGTGCAAATAATCCCAGTAAGGATTTGGCATCAATCATATTTTTCGCCAGTTGAAGATCAAAATCGCAGTCAAATCTACTGACCACTTTATTGAAGTTTTTGATCTCATCCGCATCCTTTAAACGTACCATCACTTTCTTCATGCTCATCCCCCCTTAATGCATTTCCGTTTCCCCCAAATACAAATTTCCGATCCATGCAAAGCATGACCTATTTCTCAGAACTTTCGTAATATCTCCGTTTCATCCTCTGACGTATTCTCAATACTGCGGATCACCACATAATATCCATAATCCGGATTCACCTGAATCAGCACGCGATCACCCACCTTGTGTCCCAAAAGTGCTTTTCCAAGCGGCGACTCAATACTGATCATCCCCTTCAGTGAATTTCCTCTTGCCGTAGTAACAATGCGATACGTCTCCTCAGCATCATCCTCCTCAATATAGACTGTGACAGTATTGTGGATGCCCACCTCATCATCCTCTGACGAATCATCGATCACCTCCGCCGTCTTGATCATCTTCTCCAGATAGCGAATACGGCTCTCGTTCTGATTTTTGTACTGTTTTGCCGCTTTGTACTCAAAATTCTCACTGAGATCGCCATGCGCCCGTGCCGTCTTGACATCCTCCAGTGCTTCCTTTCGTACAACCAGCTTGCGGTACTCAATCTCCTCTTCCATTTTCTGTATATCCTGTTTCGTCAATTGATTATGCATCTCTAACCCCTGTTCCTGTGCCTTTGGTCCCCCTGCCGGGTGAACACATTTATATTACATCTATTATACACCATATCAGCAAACCCGTCAAAAAAGTTTTATTGACGCACGGTGTTTTTTCAGCTATGATGATTGCAGAAACAGAAAGGAAACAAACTGCTATGAAGCTTTTTTTATGGATCTGTATCATTGCAATCTGCCTGTTATTTGTATATATGTTACTCATATATCTGACCTGCAAAAAGAAAAAGAACCTCAAGCCGCCGGTTTTGATCTCAATATTGGCCACAGAGTTCATTTTCTGCATCACGCTTTGTGTTGCCACCGTCCTGCAGGGGACCAAGATCACGGACAGCAAGCTGATCACATCACTGCAGATCGATGAACGTACATTCCAAAAAACTACAGACCAAACACAGGGTTATCAATTCACCACCACCGACGGCATCGAGTTTCAGATCAGTGACGAAGAGTTACTGGATACGGTCGTTCCGTCAAAACCGCAAACGGTTGAAATCTATCAATGCAATACCTATGATGGATTTTCGTGGTGTTATATTTCCAAAAGCAACGGGGTCTATTATAAAATAAAATAAAAAATGATACAAAAAAAATTGCCTACGTCAGTAGGCAATTTTTTTGTAAGAAGGAAGTTTTTTTATGAAAAATAAGAGCGAATTTTTCATCAAACGTAATTCGTTTTTATATTATACCTCTTCCTTCCCAATAAGTCAATCTTTTTATAAATGTAATACACGTTCCTGAATTTCCTGTGTTCTGCCCTGATTCCAGTACTGTGTCCCGATGTAACCGCAGGTACGTCTGGCCACATTCATCTTCGTCTGATCTCTGTTTCCACAGTTCGGGCACTCCCATACCAGCTTTCCGTGTTTATCCTTTACGATCTTGATCTCGCCGCCAAATCCACAGATCTGACAATAATCACTCTTGGTATTCAGTTCGGCATACATGATATTGTCATAAATATATTTCATGACGCTCAGCACCGCATCCAGGTTGTTCTGCATATCCGGCACCTCTACATAACTGATCGCGCCACCCGGCGACAGCTTCTGGAACTGCGCTTCAAATTTCAGTTTGGTAAAGGCATCAATCTGTTCAGTCACATGAACATGATAACTATTGGTAATATAATTCTTGTCCGTAACGCCCGGAATGATACCAAAACGTTTCTGCAAGGCTTTTGCAAATTTATAGGTCGTTGACTCAAGCGGTGTACCATATACACTAAAGTCAATATTGGTCTCAGACTTCCAACGCTTGCAGGCATCATTCAGATGCTGCATGACAGCAAGTGCAAACGGTGTTGCTTCCTCATCGGTGTGCGACTTGCCGGTCATATATCTCGTACACTCGCACAGACCTGCATACCCTAATGAGATCGTCGAATATCCGTTATAAAGCAGTTTATCAATCGTCTCACCCGGTTTGAGTCTCGCCAGTGCTCCATGCTGCCACAAGATCGGTGCCACGTCACTTGGTGTCCCTTTTAACCGGTTATGTCTGCACATCAAAGCCTTTCTGCACAGCTCTAACCGTTCATCAAAAATCTTCCAGAACTGATCCAGATCACCGCCGGATGAGCAGGCAATATCAACCAGATTGAGCGTCACAACACCCTGGTTAAAACGACCGTAGAATTTATAGTTCTCATTCTCATCCTTATAGACCGTAAGGAACGAACGACATCCCATACAGGTATAGCAGTTTCCAGCTTTAAGCTGCTTCATGATCTTCTCAGAAATATAATCCGGAACCATGCGCTTTGCCGTACACTCTGCCGCGATCTTGGTCAGATAATAGTATTTACTGTCCTCATGGATATTGTCTTCTTCCAACGTATAGATCAGCTTCGGAAATGCCGGAGTGATATAGATGCCTTTTTCATTTTTCACACCGCGGATGCGCTGATACAGCATCTCCTCGATGATCATTGCAAGATCATCTCTCAGCTGTCCCTCCGGAACCTCATCCAGATACATAAATACCGTGACAAAAGGAGCCTGACCATTGGTGGTCATCAGAGAAATCACCTGATACTGGATCATCTGGACACCCTGCTTGATCTCCTCGCGCAGACGCATCTCCGCGATATCGTTCATCTTCTCTTCGTCAAGTTCCAGCTGCTCTGCCTCAAACTCCTCACGTACCTTTTTGCGATACTTTTCACGGCTCACCTGAACAAACGGAGCCAGATGTGCCAGAGAAATACTCTGTCCGCCGTACTGCGCACTTGCAATCTGCGCCACACACTGGGTCGCAATATTACATGCGGTCGCAAAACTCTTCGGTTTCTCGATCATCGTCTCGCTGATGACCGTACCGTTCTGGAGCATATCCTCCAGATTCACCAGACAGCAGTTGTGCATATGCTGCGCAAAATAATCTGCATCATGGAAATGGATCAACCCTTTTTCATGTGCTTCCACGATATCCGGTGGTAAAAGGAAACGTCTTGTGATATCCTTGCTGACCTCACCGGCCATATAATCACGCTGTACACTGTTCACAGTCGGATTCTTATTGGAATTCTCCTGCTTCACTTCCTCATTATTGCACTCGATCAGGCTCAGGATCTGCTCGTCGGTAGAATTGGATTTACGCACCAATGCTCTCTTATATCGATAGGTGATATAATTTCTGGCAACGCCAAACGCGCGCAGATCCATGATCTGATTCTCAACCAAATCCTGAATCTCTTCCACATTCATCGCACGCTTCATCTCTTCACAGCTTGCCATAACCTGATTGGAAATCCGTAAAATCTGTTCCTGCGTCATGCGCTCAGCAACCGGAACACTCTCGTTTGCTTTCTGTACCGCTGCAATGATCTTTGATATATCAAAATCTACTTCTGCGCCACTACGTTTAATGATCTTCATAGCCTTATCTCCAAATTCCTTCTCAAAATCAAATGACTGTAAACAGCACTTGTAAAATTGATTGTACAAGATATAGTGTTTACTGTCAACATAGCATACAACATATTTTGATTTTCGTCATTTTTACTAAGTGGGAATTTTCTGAAAAAAAGGAAAAATTGACACAATAAAAGCACCTTATTGCTAAGATGCCCTATTTTCCAACAGTTCCGACTATAATGCCCCTTTGGTAGACAACACATCCGAAATCCTCGGATCAAATCTGGTTGCCGCATCCAATGCCTTGGCAAATGCCTTAAACAAGGCTTCCATCTTGTGATGGTCATTTTCACCATACAGGACTTTCAGATGCAGGTTCATCCCTGCGCTGTAGCTGACCGCATAAAAAAACTCCTTGACCATTTGCGTATCCATCTCACCCACGCGGTCTGACGCAAACGCTGCGTCAAACACCAGATATGGACGATTCGACAGATCGATCGCACACATCGCAAGTGTCTCATCCATCGGAAGCATACAGCTTCCGTAACGCACGATCCCTTTCTTGTCACCTACCGCCTCTTTGATCGCTGTTCCGAGGACAATTCCCACATCCTCGATACTGTGATGACAATCCACATCCAGATCTCCTTTGCAGGTGACCTCCAGATCAAACAGTCCATGTCGGGCAAAGCCATCCAGCATATGCTCAAAAAAACCGATCCCTGTATCCAGTTTACAGACACCTGAACCATCCAGGTCAAGCGTCAGCTTAATCTGTGTCTCTTTTGTATCGCGTGATACAATTGCTTTACGATTCATACTATTTTCCGGAATGCTCCTTGTCAAATTTTGAGATCAGCATCGTCCTGACCCACTGCGGATCATTGCGATAGCGTTTCTGTACATAGCTTGTATATTCCTGTCTGTTCATTTTACGAATTTCTTTTTGTTCCATTGTTCTACTCTCTTTCTTTGTTAATGCTAGAATGATAACCGACACTTGCGATCTGATCCGCAGAAGGCATCTCCTTCTTTTTCTCTCCTCCGGAAGCGGTCGGCGCAGTGCCGTTCTTCAATTCATTCAACAGTACCTGCAATTGTTCCTCGGCTGACACATCATCGTAATCCTCCAGCAGCTTAATGGACTGGTTGACCACATTGTATACATAATGTCCGATGTTGTATCTTTGCAGATCCTTTAATTTTTTGATGGCATCCACACGTTTAAAATTCCGCAGATCCTCTACCGCATATAAAATGCGTACCGGAATCTCACTTTCCGCAATCGGAAGGGATGCAGTCTTCTTATTGATCGCCAGCTTACTATCCAGATAATCGACCACGCGCTCCACCATATTGATCGCGCCTTCCACATCTGACTGTTTCAGTTTGGACAAGACATTGCGGATACGTCCGGAAACCTCCTCCTCAATCTGGTAATTTAATACCTCCTCCACCTTTACGATCGCCTGCTTGATATGGTCGTTTCTCATATCCTGCAGGATACTCATAACGCGCTTGTACAGCTCCTCCTCTTCCATCGGGAGAACACCCATACGCTTAAACACGCGTTCAATACGCTCATGCAGATCTTTGGGGTCAAAGGGCTTAGTGATATAATCCATAATTCCAAGCTTTACTCCGTCAAGTACCGTAGCTTTATCTTTTTTCGCCGTCAAAAATATGACCGGAACTGTGACTCCGTTCTCCTGTGTACGAATCTCCTTCAACGTCTCGACACCATCCATGATCGGCATATCAACATCCAGAAGGATCAGATCTACTTGTTCTCTGTATAAATATTTGATTGCACGACGACCGGAAATCATTGGTATCACTTCATATTTTGATTTCAGTTCCTGCTCTAACGTCGCTAAATTGACCGTATTATCGTCAATTGCAAGAATTTTCATTTTTTCCATGGTGCTTTACTCTCCTCTATACAGATTGATTTTACTTCCGATTTTCTTCAAGCCAATGTCGAAGTAAATCCTCTGCAGCATCATCATCATACATTTTAAGCCTATTCTTCACTTCTTTCAAGCAATCCTTCGCATTTTTTGAAATATTTTCATTCAAAAGTGCCTCAACCTTTTCCGCAGCGGGCTTTGAACGGAAGTTTTCCACATCATCCAAAATCTCCGCTACACGCCGGATCGTCTCTTTCTTGTCCATTTGCTGAGAAGGATCTGTGTTTTCCGGTGTCTCTTCTTTTAAGATTCCTTTTGTTTTCAGGACACGCTCGATCTCCCGAAGGAGAAAATTGTACTCTGATAAAAGCTTTTGTACATTTTCCTGAATGTACTCATAATTGCCTTCTTTCGCTGCAAACTCATGTGCTTTTGCCAAATCGGAAAATTCTTTTGCACCAATATTGGCGGATGCACTTTTTAATCCGTGCACCTCAATCTGATAGTTTTTATAGTCCTCCTGTTTTACTAATTCGCCGATGAAGTCTGCTTTTTCCACTCCATCCATATAATACAGCTCCAGCAGCTCCAGATATCCGTTGATCCCACCACTGTGCAGATCCAACGCGGCTCGTACATCGACACCGGACATATACAGTTCTGCGGTCTGTGCGCGGTCTGTCGTGATCTCCGCATCTTCCTGTTTCATCGGAATCCTGCGTTTCGCCGGAATCCATTTGATCAAGAGATCATACAGTTGATTTTTATCCAGCGGTTTTGCGATAAAATCCTGAAAACCATTTGCCAGAAACATATCCTTGGCATCGGCAAAAGCATTGGCGGATAACGCGATGATCACCGGCTTCTTTCCCCGGTCTTTCAGATTCTCACGAATATGTGCTGTCGCCTCAATTCCGTCCATCTCCGGCATCATGTGATCCATCAGAATCATATCGTAATCCGTCGTGCTCACCATATCGATTGCCTGCTGTCCGCTCTTTGCCTCATCCACCTTAAAATGATACGGTGTCAGTGCACCGACAGCCACCTTTAAGTTGATCTTGTTATCATCAACCACCAGTACCCTGTAATCCGGAACCTCGAACCACTCTTTTACCTGCTCTGTCACATCCAGCTTCTTCCACGGCTGCTCTGCAATCGTACGGGCATCCACAATCTGTTGCGGCAATACAAGGGTAATGGTCGTGCCTTTTCCAACTTCGCTCTCAACGTTCACCTGTCCACCCATCAGATCTACAAAGCGCTTGGTAATCGCGATACCCATTCCGATGCCTTCCAGATTCTTGTCATTTTTCTCATCCATTCTTCGAAACTGTTCAAAGATATGTTCCAGTTCCTCCGGAGTAAAACCTGAACCGGTATCCTGAAAAACAAAGATCAGCTGTGCCTTGTCCTCACTGATCATGGTATGCGTCACACTGAGCTTCACATAACCACGTTCCGTGTACTTCATACCAAAGTTCAGGAAATCACTGATCATTTTTCTCACGCGCTTTTCATCACCGATCAGGCGGCACGGCAGATTCGGGGAAATCTCGCGTTTCAACTGCAAGCCTCTGCTCGATGCGGTGATCTTACTCAGATGCAGGCTTTCCTCCAGCAGCTGTTCGGTCGAATATTCCTGCTCCATCAGCTTCATCTTTCCGGCTTCCACCTGAGACAGATCCAGAATATCATTGATGATGGCAAGCAGATTGGAGGATGCGTTTTTGATATCGCATGCAAAATCGAAAACCTTTCGTCCGCGGCTCTCCTCGATGATCAACTCACTGAGTCCCACGATGGCATTCATCGGTGTACGGATCTCATGGGAAATATTGGCAAGAAAATCGCTCTTGGCACGATTTGCTTCCTCTGCCATCTTCAGTGCCTTTTCCGTATCACGTCTGGCTTCCTCTGCCTGCAGCCTTCCTGTCATGATCGCCTCAACATAATTATATTCCTCGCTCTGATCCAGGAAAACCAGCACCAGTCCTCTCGCATCTCCCCATTGATCCGATATGACCGAGCGTTCCACGAGAAAATGTTTTCCGTCAATATCCAATTCTTTTTTCTTATATTCTTCCAACAGATCCAGCGGAAAGCTCTTAATCCTTCTGACATTGCGATGCAGCAGCTTCGGATTCAGTTCCGGAAAGATCCTCGCTGCAGCGTCATTGTAACGGGTGATATTTTTTCCCGCATCCAACAGGATGATTCCCTCTTTCATGCGGGAAAATGCGGTATCTGCCGCCGCAAGCTCCATGTTGAATCCACCCTTTCTCCAGAAACGAAATACAAGCAGATCTGTCAATGCAAGGGAGATCATACCGGTCGGATCATAGACATACGTGCATTCCTGCATCATAAACACAGACACTAAGATATATATGGTTCCCATTGCAAGACTCCAGTATACCACACGTCTTCTCAGACCAATCTCACCGACGCGGCCCAGATAAGCCAGAATCGTAAAAATCGCCACCAAAAGCGGGAAGATGATGGAAATCCCCACCATAAAATATCCCAGTATTCCAAAATCATACATCAGAAACAGTCTTCTTCCGACGGTACGAAACGTGATACGGGAAAAGATCAGATGATGCATATTACCGGTCCAGACACACACAAGCATCAGGAAATCAAACACAAACAGATAAACGGATAGCCATTTCGGAAGTCCGCCCTGTGCATAGTAGCAAAAAAAGCTGCACATGAAATAGCCCAAAAAGATCATTCCGCCAATCTGGATCTCTTCCGCAAACAGCGCGCCTTCCCGGCTGCTCGCCATCAATTCGAACAGATAGCCGACATTGATGATCAGATTCATGACCAGAAAAGAGAGCAAAGATTTCTTTTCCATGCTGTTTTTGCCTCTGGGCATCCAAGTCAGGATACCCAGTGTGATGAAAATAATGATCCACTGCGAAATAATTCCAACTATCACAACCTTGCCTCCTATTATAGAACCCTCGCAAAAATGCTCGGGCTACATGTCACAATACATATTGGAATTATATAACAATTTTCAAACATGCACAACTTTTTTCGTGGATTTTGACGGGTAATTGTCTATTTTTTTTCGAATATGACATGTTTCATAAAATTTTCACTACACAAATGTCAAATATCGTGTATACTAGAGTTAGCTTACTAAAAAAATAAAGGAGAAAACAAATGAGTCAGGCAAAAGTAGAACAATATAAAAAAGACAAGGCTAACCGCAAAAAGATCATGAAACGAGAGAAACAAAAACGCATCCTCGAATATAGTATTTGCGGCATTCTTGCAGCCTTGGTTCTGGTTTGGATCGGTTTTTCCATCTATCAGAAGGTTCAGCCAGCCGTTGCTCCGGAAAATGCCGCAACATCTGATATCGACTTTAGCGATCTGGAAGACGCACTCAATGCTTCCGATGTGACATCCGATACGGATACGGAAGCTGACGCCGATGCAGAAGCTGATGCTGCGACAGAAGAAACTGACACAGATGCGGGAGCTGATGCTGCGACAGAAGAAACTGACACAGATGCGGAAGATGCCGCAGAATAAAGTACATACAGTACATAAAAAAGAATGCCATGTGTGATCATTTCACTCACGGCATTTTTTATATGCGCTATTTAAAATTTGATTTTTTCCGAGATCTCTTTCAAGATCCCGGCTGATTCCTGCAGAGCTTTCTGCTCCTCTTCATCTAAAGTGATCGGTACTCTTGCCTCAATTCCGTTTTTTCCCACTACAACCGGCATGCTCAGATAGATATCCCGGATTCCATACTCCCCTTCCATGAAATGCGATAACGGAAGAATGGATTTTTCGTCTTTTACAATTGCCTCACAGATCCGTTTGACTGCCATGGCAATTCCATAATAGGTGGCATGCTTTTTTTCGATGATCTCATAGGCACTGTTGCGGACCTGTTCTTCGATGGCATCATAGGTGCCCTCCTCGCAAAAATGTCCTCTCAACTTACAGAAATCGCTCAGTGCGATACCGGACACATTGGCACTGCTGAAGGCTGCGATCTCGCTGTCTCCATGCTCTCCGATGATAAATGCATGCACGCTCCGGCTGTCCACATTCAAATGCTGTCCCAGACGGTATTTTAAGCGACCGGTATCCAACACCGTTCCGGAACCGATCACTCGCTCTTTCGGAAAACCACTGATGCGCCACGCCGTATAGGACAGGATGTCTACCGGGTTTGATACGATCAAAAGAATTCCTTCAAAACCGGCAGCCTTGATCTTCGGGATGATCATTTGAAAGATATCCACATTTCTCTGTACCAGATCCAGACGACTCTCTCCCACCTTTTGCGAAACTCCGGCGGTGACGATGATCATCGCCGCATCCTTGACATCTTCATAATCTCCGGCATAGATTCGGATATTACCCACATATGGCACACCGTGTCCGATGTCCATTGCCTCCCCTTGTGCTTTTGCCTCGTCTGCATCAATTAAAACCATTTCGGAAAACAGTCCGCTTTGCATCAGACAAAAGGAAATCGCTGAACCGACAAAACCGCATCCGATAACGACCACCTTTCTGGGATTGATGTTGCACCTATTTTGGTCATTCATGTTTTTTCCTCCAAATCACTTATGTTACTATCATTTTGTCAGTTCTTTGGAGTTTTATACGCGAAGGTGTCAGACACTGTGGTCAACTTAAGCCCGAAACCCTTGATTTATCAAGGGTTCCGGGCTTTTTTTCTTGTGCTAAAAATATCATATTTTATCAAAAAAATACTTGACATATTTCCTAAAAAGTGCGGTCGCTTCGCGACCTATTGATTAAGGAATTGTTCGTTTCGCCGCGAACCTTAATCACACTTTTAGGAGGTATGTCATATGAATCGAAAAGACATCTGCAAAAATATCATTCAATCCATTTATAAGTATATCACAAGTCCTGATAAACTGGAACCTCATCGCGAAAAAAATCATTTTGTACGTAAACGGAAACTTTCTCTCTATCATGTGATCTTGTATCTGCTTTTTTCCTCGAAAGCTTCTATGTTTCAGAACCTTGCCCGGATACGCAGTGAGCTCGGTTCCATTGATTTTCCCGATATCTCGAAGCAGGCTCTCTCCAAAGCCAGACAGTTTATTAATCCGTCTCTTTTTAAGGAGCTCTATTATCTTTCTGTCGACTTATTTTATAAGCTGCTTCCATCCCGTAAACTCTGGAACGGCTACCATCTGTTTGCTATCGATGGTTCTAAAATTGAACTTCCCAACTCAAAATCTAATTTCGATTTTTTCGGTGAAATGTTTGGTTATCCGGATCCTGAACGACGCTTTACCATGGGGCTTGCTTCCGTTGTCTATGACGTCCTTGAAGACTATGTTGTGCATGCTTCCTTTCACAGATATCTTGCCTCTGAACGTGCGGCCGCTTTGGAGCATCTTAAAAATCTTGAGGATTTGAATATCTATCAAAACGGCATCGTTATTTTTGACCGCGGCTATTATTCCGAAGCCATGTTTCGCTATTGTGTGAAACACAATCACCTTTGCGTTATGCGTTTAAAAGATAATTACGTTATTGCCAGAAAATGCTCCGGTGACATGATCACCGTCCTGCCCGGCAATCCAAAAGATGGTACACAGGATGTTAAAATCAGAGTCATAGAAGTTCTTCTTGATAATGGTACAAAAGAATATCTTGCAACAAACATCTTCGATTCTGAAATTACCCAGGCTATGTTTCGTGAACTATATTTTTATCGCTGGCATTGAAGTTTCCTTCCGCTATCTGAAACACGCAAATGGTCTGCTATATTTTCATTCCAAGAAACCTGAATTTCTCAAGCAGGAAATATATGCCAATCTGATTCTGTATAATTTTGGCATCTTCCTTGCCAATGAAGCTGCAGAAGAAAACCAAAAAAGAAACGGAAAAAAGACAATAAATATAACTACGAAATTGACTTTTCATCAGCATTAAAAACAGCACGAAAATTCTTTATTCGAAAGGATTTCCACAAGCCCATAAATATCATCAAATTAATGATGAAATATGTCC
>JALEJB010000034.1 GCA_022768825.1 Lachnospiraceae bacterium | reverse complement strand
CAGGTTAAATATTTTGGTATCGCTCCGCGCATCAGCAGGTCATTGACGGTGCCGCAGATGCATAGTCTTCCGATGTCTCCGCCCGGAAATTCCAACGGAGTGACCACAAAGCTGTCTGTCGTCACGGCGATTTTCCCTGCGCCCTGCACGACCGCCGCGTCCTCCATCTGCGACAGGGTCTCGTTATCAAATGCCTGCGCAAAGATTTCTTCGATCAGTTCGCCGGTGGCGCGACCGCCGCTTCCATGCGCCATCGTTATCTTGGTCATATGCTCTCACCTCCTTATGTTATTATCTATTCGTCGGTTCGCTATTCGTTGGTTCGCTATTCGTCCGCTATGGACCTGCATAAATTGTTCATCTCCGATGGACATTCGTGTCTCGAGTGCATGGCTGCGAAAGTGTATCGACTTTCCAGTCATGGCGCTACACGCCCCTCTGCCCTCGCACTTGCATGTCCAAAGTCGATGAATCAATTTATGCAGGTCCTGCGGACGTCACTACCTTGTGATATCTAATTTTACGGCTTCCAAGGTGTCGCATAACCAGATATCAGTTTTACTTACTATGAACATCCACATTTCCACGTACTATTGCGTCACATCAATTCCTGTATCCTTCAAGCATTTGCGAAACTCCTGCGTTACGTAAATAGGGAATACGTAGTCACATGTATCTTACAGGTACTTTGGAGCGGCTGGTACTTAGCGACCGTAGTTTGGTCGCTTATGTACCATTGCCAGCGACAAGTAGCGAAAGCGTGAGGAGAAACCCATATGAACGAAGTTCATATTTGCATGGTTTCGACGGTATGCCGCCGAGTGTAAGCGAGGGGGCAACACAACTCTGTGATACATGTGCTCGTATGACCAAAACGGAAACAGAAATTGAGTTTCGCAAACCTCTACATATACCTCTGGTAGCAGCTCCCCTCGTAGCTCACCATGCAGGCCCCCTGGGGCGAGCTTGGCGAGCAGACCTTTCCAAACAGTGGGCAGTCCTGCGGCTCCTTTTTGCCCATCAGGATCTCTCCGCAGCAACAGCCTTTGTTTCGCTTGATATCCTCGGTCAAGCCCTCGCTGCCTGCATCAAAGGATGCATATTCCTCACGCAGGCGCAAGCCGGAGCCTGCGATCGTCCCCATTCCCCGCCACACGGCATCACAGGGTTCAAAATATCGGGACAGCTTTTCCATTGCCACCGGATTGCCCTGCGTCTCCACTACCGAAGGATAATAGTTTTTCACACAGTGCGTCGCTTCCTCGATCTGGCGAACCAGTCCATAGATCGCAAATAAAAGCTCACGGTCCGAAAATCCCGATACCGCAAACTCGATAGAATGCTTCTGTGCCAGTTCCTCAAAATATGCACTTCCCGTAATCGCGCACACATGTCCGGGTGCCAGAAATCCATCGATAGACGCTCCATGAATCAGCAGATGATCGATCACGCCGGGCATCGTCTTGAGTGAGGTCAGGAGGCGGATATTGGAAAGTCCCTTTTTCACAGCCTCTTCGATCAACAGGGTATAGACCGGTGCAGTTGTCTCAAATCCCACTGCCGCAAAGACATACGTGCGGTCAGGATGCTCACCGGACAGCTTGATCACATCCATCGGAGAATACACCATCACGGTATTGGCGCCCTCACTTTTTGCTTCGCTCAGGCTCCTTTTACTTCCCGGCACCCGCAGCATATCGCCAAAGGTAGCCACCACATATCCGGGTGTCATCGCAAGCTCGATCAGCCGGTCGATATAAGCAGACGGTGTGACACATACCGGACACCCCGGTCCGCTGATCAGACGGATTTTGTCAGACAGGAGATCCTTGATCCCATACTTAGCGATCGCTGCTGTATGGCTACCGCAGACCTCCATCAGTGTCAGCTCCCGTCCGTCATACATTTTCAGATATTCACAAATCTGTTCGATTGTCTTCATTCTACTCTATCCCATTCATCAGTTCGATGATTTCCTCTGCTTCCTGCTGCTTCATCGTCTGGATGACGCATCCGGCATGTACCAGAACAAAATCACCCACCTTCGCATCCACCAGTCCGATATAGGCCTGCACCTGATTTCCGGAGAAATCCACGGTTGCGCGTCCGTCTGCAATTGAAAGTACCTTACCTGGTATCGCTACACACATAATATGTCTCCTTTTTCTATTTTCTATCAACGAAAGCGTATGCCTGTCCGAGGCAAAGCCCACCGTCCCCCGGCGGCACCAGCTCATTTCGATAAACCAAAAATCCATTTTCTTCCAGAAGGGCTGTGACTCTTTCCAGTAAAATACGGTTTAAAAATGTCCCGCCGGACAATGCGATCTGGTTGACATGGTATCGATCTCGCATCTTCTGACTGAGCGTGACGATTGCGTCTGCCAGAGCGTACAGAAATCCCCGGGCGATCACTGCCCGGTCGGTTCCCTGTTCCAACGCTCGCAACAGCTCTTCAAACAAAGACCCGGTATCCATATGGATCAAAGGATCACCGGTTTCTATCAGCTCCATAGAAAGCTCATAAGCTTCATCCACTGTCGCTGCCAGATTTTCCAGTTCGATCGCAGCCTCTCCCTCATAACTGTTATAATGGCAGATATCCAGCAACGCGCTGACTGCATCAAACAGCCTGCCCATGGATGTGGAAGTCACCGTATTGATTCCCAGACGGATCGCCTGCGCGACAATCTGCGCACGCTCCCGATCAAAGCCTGCGATCATCTCTGACGGTTGCAATTTATTGGCATGCAAATAGCCATACAAAATCGTATCGGCATTTTTCGCGCCCTCGTCTCCGCCGATCAGCTTCACCGGAGATAAATGTGCCACGCGCTGCAGATTGGTTTTCTCATCCCACAAAAACACTTCACTGCCCCAGATACTGCCATCTTCCCCATATCCGGTTCCGTCAAAGGCAAATCCCAGTACACGTCCGCACAGATCATGCTCTGCGACCACAGACAGGACATGCGCCTTGTGATGCTGGATCAGCTCTGCGCCCTCTGCTTTGGAACGATACAGTGGGTGCAGATCACAGATGACCTGCTTGGGGTGAAAATGAAACAGCTGCTTCATCCGTATCTGTTCTTTTTGATACTGCATGAAACAGCTTTCTTCTGCCAGATCACCCAGATGCTGGCTCAGATATGCCCGTTTTCCTTCTACATAACAAAAGCACGCCTTCAGATCCCCGCCTGCTGCCAGCACCTGTGCTTCCATCGGAAACGGGATCGGTGTCGGCACCATGCCTCTTGCCCTGCGAAGCGTCTGTCTCTTTCCGCACACGATACGGACGATGGAATCGTCCAGCGGTGTCACGATAGGTCTGTCATGGGACAAAACCGCCACGGAGTCTTCCACCAGCCACTGCTCCATCTGATCGTTTTCTGTTGTGATCAGCTCACCGGTGATATTCGCGCTTGTCATGATCAGCGGACCACAGGCTTCGGAAAGCAGGATCTGCACCGGATTACATGGCAGCATTGCACCAATATCCGGACTGTTTCCACACACGTTTGGACAAAATGCGTGTTCCGTTTTTTTCTGTTTTAACAGCACAATGGGTCTTGCCGGATTAAGGAGCAGCGCTTCCTCATCCGCGTCTGCTTCGCAATATTTCCGAACAGAATCCGGATCCGCAAACAAAACGGCAAAGGGTTTGTTCTCTCTGCCTTTCAGCCGCCTCAGTTCTTTCACCGCTTCCTCACAAAACGGATCGGCCGCGAGATGATAGCCCCCGATATCCTTGACTGCCAGTATTCCGCCCACTTTCAGATGATCGATGGCAAGCGTCAGTGCCTGCTCATTGCCGGTCACTGCCTCAGTTCCCTTTTTGTAGGTCAGGGTGGGACCGCAGGCTTTACAGGCGATGGTCTGCGCATGACGCCGCACATCCCCTCGCGCATTGTACTCTTTTTTGCAGTCCTCGCACATCAAAAACCTCTTCATGGAAATCGATAACCGGTCATAGGGGATTTCTTCCAGGATGCTGTATCGCGGTCCGCAGCTTGTGCAACTGATAAACGGATGTCGGAATCTTCTGTTAAACGGATCCCGCAGTTCTGACTCGCAGCGCTCACACGTAGGCAGATCTGCAGGCAATACGATACTTTGTTTTGTCGGTTCTTCCTGTCTCAAGCTCTCGATGATTGAAAATTTTTCCGGTATCTGTTCCGGAAAAAGTACCTGCTCCTTGATCTGTTCGATCCACGCCCCCGGGGGCGCGTCTGTTCTGAGGCTTTTGGTAAATGCGCGGACAGCAGACGCTTCCCCACTGACCTGACAGGTGACGATGCCATCGCTGTTTCGCACCCAGCCTGTGATATTCAGTTTTTCGGCCAGCTCAGCGACAAACGGTCGAAAACCGATTCCCTGAACCAGTCCCGTCACTACGATTTTTTTGGTTACCATACATCCATTCCTGCACAGGAATTATTCCCACACAATGTCGTTTAATTCCACTTCATTTCCGGAATCTGTCGGATTTCCTTCGATCACACAATCCGGACATTTGTAATCCAGTAATTTTTTCTCAAAGAGTTTTCCGCAATTCGGGCACTTGAGCATACAACGGGAAATTGTGATATCAAAACGGGCGCCCTCGCAGGCAGTGCCTGCTGCAGCCTCATCAAAATAATTTTTCACGACCTCCGGTGAATAATCAGATGCCTCGCCAAAAGTGACCTTCAATGCCGTCACCTTGCTTGCGCCAACCTCTGCTGCCTTTGCGTTGGCTTTCTCTACCCACTCTACTGCTTTATGATACTCATGCATCTTTCTCGTTCTCCTTTGCTTCTGCTTTTGGTGCTTCTTCCACAACCGGTTTTACGACAGAGTCTATATACTTTTTGTCTCCCGGTGTCTGATATCCCGGTACGATCGAGAGACATTTCTTCGGACATTTCTCCACACAATAACCGCACTGGACACAGTCAAAACGATTGATCGTCCATGTATTTTCTGCCCGCTTTACCTCAATGGCTCCCGGCGGACAGCTTCTCATGCACATGCCACACATGATGCAATCATCAATGTGGATCTCCACATGACCTCTGCTGCGTGCCGGATACTCCTTCGGTACGAACGGATAAGCAGTGGTCGCCGGCTTTGAAAACAGATTTTTTAAAACAGTCTTAGCAAACGGTAAATATTTTCCCATAATCGTCCTCCCTATCTTTCCGTACAACTGATACACGGATCAATTGTAAGTATCAACAGAGGAACATCTGCAAACTGACATCCCTGCAGGGTCTGCGTCAGGGAAGGCAGGTTGGCAAAGGTAGGCGTGCGGACTCTCATTCTGTCCAAGAATTTACTTCCGTTTGCACGCACATAGTAGAACGCCTCGCCTCTTGGCTGCTCGAGACGGACAAATGCCTCGCCCTTCGGGAATCCCTTCACCGGCACGGAAAGCTCGGTATCCGGAATCTGCGCAACGGCTTTTCGGATGATGTCAATGGACTGGAAGATCTCTCCAATCCGCACCTGACAACGACCGTAGCTGTCGCAATCCTTACTGGTCATAATCTCAAAATCAATCTCATTGTAAGCAGCATATCCGGTCTTTCGCATATCTACCTCAATGCCGCTCGCGCGCATCATCGGACCCACCGCACCCCTGCGGATTGCGTCATCCTCGGTCAGAATACCCACGCCCACCAGACGGCTTTTTACCGTAAAATCATCTAAAAACACGCTTGTTGTCTCACGCAGCTCTTTTTCCATATCGTTCAAAACGGCTACAAACTGAGTGAGCATCTCTTTTGGCATATCCTTCAGCACACCGCCGATCTTATTAACGGAAAAAATGACACGTCCGCCGGTTGAGATCTCAAACATATCGAGAATCTTCTCGCGCAGTCTCCAGGAATGCATAAATAATGACTCGAATCCAAAGGCATCGGCCAACAGTCCCAGCCACAGCAGGTGACTGTGGATTCTCGACATCTCTGCCCAGATGGTGCGCAGATACTCTGCTCTGCGCGGTACCTGTACATCCATGATCTGCTCCACTGCCATGCAGTAACCCATTCCATGCATAAAAGAACAGATTCCGCAAATACGCTCGGTGACATAAACCATTTCGTTAAAATCTTTTTTTGCTACGAGGCTCTCTAATCCACGATGAACATATCCGATTGAAGGGATCGCCTCGATTACTTTTTCATCCTCCAGCACCAAATCCAGATGGATTGGCTCCGGCAATACCGGATGCTGTGGTCCAAACGGAACAATACTTCTTTTTGGCATTTATTTGTCCTCCTCTTTTAAGAAAGGAACGTTTGCATCAATACGATACAGCTTGTTCCCCAGATCCACTTTTATGAACTCCACATCCAGGCCAAAAAGCTCCTTCATCTCATTCTCATAAAAGATTGCAGCTTTATAGACACGGGAAATACTCGGCACTTCCTCATCCTTTTCCACTACAAGACGATAGTTTCTGATCTCATATCCTTTTGCGAAGGAATAGGTCACTTCATACTTTCCTTCCGCAAACGCACAACAGATCTGCAGCAGACGCCACTTGTCATTTTTCTTTTCCATGATGACAGGAAGAAGCTCTACTTTTTCAATTTTGTATATATCCTTTTGAATCTCTTCCATCAGGCTTTTTCTCCTCCCTTTTCTTTCATATGTTTTTCTTTGAATAAAGCGACTGCCTGTACCACACCGTCTATGATCGACTCCGGTCTGGCTGCACAGCCCGGCACATAGATATCTACCGGGATCACAGTATCGACACCGCCCTTGATGTTATAGCATTCTTTAAAAATTCCACCGGTACAGGCACACGTTCCAACAGCTACTACAACCTTTGGATTCGGCATCTGCTCGTAGATCTGACGAACCACTTCCTCATTCTGACTGTTGATTCCCCCGGTGATCAGAAAGATGTCTGCATGCAGTGGGTTACCGGTGTTGACCACACCAAAACGCTCCACATCATAAACCGGTGTTGTACACGCCAGTACCTCGATATCACATCCGTTGCAGCTTGATCCATCATAATGGAGAAGCCACGGTGATTTATGAATATTTTTCATTGTATTTTTCCTCCATTATCAATGTTATCTGTTGATCAGTTCCAGAATAAACAGGTTCAATCCGCCGGAAACCAGTGTCACGCCCCATGCCAGCTGAAGCATCATCTGCCATTTGACACGCGCGGATGTATTATCGATCAAAATCTCCACAAAATAAGTCGCCAGAACTGCCACCACTGCCACGAGATAACTGATCGGATTGTCGTTGATAAAGAACAAACCTACCACCGCCAGCAGAAAGACATTTTCATACCATTCCGTAACTGTTGTGATGGCATACTCAATTCCGACCATCTCCGTCGTCACACCTTTTACGACCTCCTGATGCGCATGATGCGTCATACTCAGATCAAACGGTGATTTGCGGAATTTGATCGTCAGGATAAACACAAATCCCACAAAAAATCCCGGTGTATATGCGATTGCCGGTATCTGTGCCTGAATAATATCACTCACCTGAAAGGTTCCGGTAGCCAGATAAAATCCAACTGCTGTCAAAAGTACCATTGGCTCATATGCCATCATCTGTGCCAGTTCACGGTGCGTTCCGATGGTTGAGAACGGGGAGTGGGTCGATGTGGATGCCAGGATCAAAAACATCGCTGCTGTGGATAATGAGAAAAAGCAAAGCAGCATATCGAATCCACCAAAGAATAACACTCCGGTCAGTATGACGAAAAACAGATATGACATGACCATCAAAAGCTGGAACTTATTGACCTGAAGCAACTGCTTCTGGGTCAGTTTTGCCACATCATAAAATGGCTGGAAGATACTCGGTCCCTTTCTTCCCTGCATTCTTGCGGAAAGCTTGCGATCCATTCCATCCAATAATCCACCGATCAACGGAGCGCATACGATGTAAACAAGCATCACCAGAATTCGAATTGTTGCTGTACTCATTAGAATGCACCTCCTATTATTACACAAAGGAAGATCATGATGATCGCCACTCCGGCAACCTCAGCCGGTTTCATCAGTTTATCCTCGCCAAACCAATTGGTCATATACCAGTTGGAAACCTGCAGCTCCTTTGACTCTCCCATGGAATCGATAAAACTCTTGTTATCTCCGGTATTTGCTCCACCCATATAGATCATAATCTCTTTATCCTTACGATTTTTCGTCAGGAAATAATTGACCATCGGCACAACGAAGATCGCACAGATCATGATGACCATGATGGCGATATTTCCATCCGAAATGACCTGATTCGAAGTTCCGTACATATCGTTCATCAAAGGCTCAATGACAAATCTTGACATAAATGGAAATCCAACACAAAGGATAATGAGCAAAATTGCATGAAAATACATGGAAATATACTCATTCGGCTTGGTCAGATCCTTTCCTTTGGTCTGATGAATACCGAGGATCTTCGCAAACCATTTGGTCCAGTAAAACATCGTCGTCGAACTACCGAAGACGATAAACAGAACCATCAGTGCGCTTGGCGCATCTACGAAGGCTTTCAGTGCCGCCCATTTTGAGATCAGCATTCCAAACGGTGCCAAAAACATTCCGGCAATTCCCACCATCAGAATAAATGCCAGCTTCGGATAACGAATCGCAAGGCCTTGCATATCCTCGATGTCACGGCTTCCGGTCGTATTCTCGATCGCTCCGACACACTGGAACAGCATTGATTTTGATACCGCATGGAAAATGATCAAAAATACCGCTGCCCAGATCGTCTCCTGATAGCCGGCTCCGGCACAGGCCACGATCAGTCCCAGATTGGAGATCGTCGAATATGCCAGCACCTTCTTTCCATCGCTTTGCGCGATCGCCATACAGGAAGCGATCAGGAATGTAAATCCGCCGCACAGATAGACCATCTCGCCCACATAATTGCCATTCATGGCCAAGGCAAGTCGAACCAGCAGATAGACACCTGCTTTTACCATTGTTGCGCTATGTAACAGAGCGGATGAAGGGGTCGGTGCCACCATTGCACCCAGCAGCCAGCCGGAAAACGGAAACTGAGCCGATTTGGTCAGTGCCGCAAATGCCAGCATCGCAATCGGAACCAAAGCTGCTGCCGGCGCATTTTCCACAATCGCCAGATCGATCACATCATAGAGATTGACCGTTCCCTGCGCAACAATCGCATAAGCGATCGCAACCGCAATTCCAAGTCCTCCGAGAAGATTCATCCACAATGCTTTGAAAGAATTGTCGATCGCTTCCTGCGTTCTGGTATATCCGATCAACAGGAACGAGCACACGCTCGTGATCTCCCAGAAGAAATAGAGCCAGATCAGACTCATCGAACAAACCAGTCCGAACATCGCACCGTAAAATACAAATATGATTGCCAGGAAAAAGCTTCTGCGGTCGGTCAGCTCTTTGTGGTGGTGAATGTGATAGCCATGCATATATCCAACTGCATAAATACCGATCGCCACACCGATGATACCGATGATCAAGATCATGATGAAGGTCAGCCAGTCGATGCGGATGCGGGTACATTCTTCCACATGCGGTCCGAACAGCTCAATGCCTGCAACCAAAAATGTCTGAATAATTGAAAGAAGACTGATGATTGTCTTGTGATATTTCACTGACAGATAGATGATCAGAAACATCAATACAAAATCCCCAATCAAAATTACCTTGTCAAATACCTCGGAATAAGGCAGATCAAAGGTAATTGTCTCTCCTCCCATGAGAAACCATTGTCCTGCTGTCACACATGCAAGAACTGCGATGATCGCTCCACAGATGTAGACAACCATACTGCGGATCTTGCTGACATGTATGGCAGCAGGCAGTAGTGCCATTAAAAATGGCAGACAGATCAGTGTCATAACTAATGTGTCCATTCTTTTTTCCTCCTCTAATTAAACAGTAACCGTTCATACGGTCAATGCTTTCATAAAAACCAACTTTTATTATACCACCAAATGGAAATAATTGTGATACTTTTTTATTCTCCAAACAGCGGTGTGGAATAATATCTCTCGGCAGTATCCGGCAGCACCGTCACCACTGTTTTACCCGGCCCCAGCTTCTCGGCAAGCTTCAGTGCAGCCGCCACATTGGTACCGCTGGAAATACCGCACATAATGCCCTCTTCTCTGGCCAGACGTTTTGCAGTCTCAAGGGCTTCCTGATCGCTGACGATATAGATGTCATCATAGATGCTCTGATTTAAGATATCCGGGATGATGCCATCGCCGATTCCCATCTGCAGATGCGTTCAAATGGTTCCGCCCGCGAGGATCGCAGCATTTTCAGGCTCCACTGCCCAGATCTCGATATCCGGATACTGTGCCTTTAACACCTCTCCGATTCCGGTGATCGTGCCTCCGGTTCCGATTCCCGAACAAAAACCGTGGATCGTTCCCGCCACCTGCTCCATGATCTCCAGTGCCGTATGGTTTTTGTGGGCCAGCAAATTGTTTTTGTTGGCAAACTGCTGGGGTACAAATACGTTCGGATCTTTTTCGGCCATACGAAGTGCCTTCTGCAGACACTCGTCAATACATGCCCCGATATCACCTGCATCATGGATCAGCATCACCTCCGCACCGTAATGACGGACGAGTTTTCTTCGCTCTTCGCTGACCGAATCCGGCATGATGATGATCGTGCGATAGCCTCTGACCGCACCTACCAGTGCCAGTCCGATCCCCTGATTTCCACTGGTAGGCTCTACGATGATCGTATCCTCTTTGATCAATCCTTCTTTCTCCGCCTGATGGATCATCTCATATGCGGTTCTCGTCTTGATGGAACCACCCACATTCAATGCCTCGAATTTCATCAGAATCTCGGCATTTCCGGGCTTATTCATTCGGTTCAACCGGATCATCGGCGTGTGGCCGATGGCCTGTAAGATATTATCATAGATCATTGTGTTCTTCTTCCTCTCTAATCTAAGTTTCTATAGGCGTTTGCGAAACTCAATTTCTGTTTCCGTTTTAGTCATACGAGCACATGTATCACAGAGTTGTGTTGCCCCCTCGCATACACTCGGCGGCATACCGTCGAAACCATGCAAATATGAACTTCGTTCATATGGGTTTCTCCTCACGCTCTCGCTACTTGTCGCTGGCAATGGTACATAAGTGACCCAAATACGGTCACTAAGTACCAGCCGCTCCAAAGTACCTGTCAGATACATGTGACTACGTATGCCCTATCTACGCAGTTCTTGAGTTTCGCAATTCTCTATACAAGTACCTTGTACAAGGTATATAGCTCACTCCGGTAGATCGGCACGATATCCACGGTCTGCAGATATGCATCCATGTCATACTCTGTGCGGATGACCAGATAATCAATGTCGCGGTTGTCTATGCTGTGACGAAGCTTGGCCGCGTCTTCTTTTTGTCCTTCGCTGACTGCTGCGATGATCCTCTGCTGAATCTTATAGCGTCCGTTTTCATAATCAAAGCCGTTCTCTGCCTGCCATAAATATGCATTTCGGCTGATTCCCCAGCGGATCGTCGGCTCATAGCTTCTAATCTGAGACTGCAGCAGCAGATCGAATGCCACGACCGGTCCATCGGCGTCTTGCAGCTTCGTCTGTCCGAAGTCTTCTGTGATCGCGTCCGCGATCTCGATCGTATCCTGTTTTAACCCATACACGTTGGTGATCTTGTGCATATTCGCCGGACGGATAAACACATTGCAGCCGATTCCCATACAAAGCACGAGAAGGCCTGCAGCACCGATCCGATACCATTTATTTTTCCCTGTATAGAGTGTTGTAATCACATAGGCGATCACAAATATGACCGGAAGCATCCAAAAGAAACGATAATAGGTCGTCGTATCTGTCAGCTTTCCGATCAGACGGTATGCGATCCCGTTATAAAGCACCGCTACTGCGATCAAAACAGAAAGCACCGCTCTCAGTCCGGCTCTGCCGGATGCCTTTTTGTCTTCTGCCAGCGCGAGGATCAGGAGACTGCCGGCAAAGACTGCCAGATAGACCGAGTCTCCATTGTACTGTTTCAGCATCTCAAGCATCACATCACCTCCAGTACAAGGATTCCTTTGGTATACAGAAAGTAAACCACGAGATACACACCATTTGCCAATACGCAAAGGAAGCTATTTCTCAGTATCAGCAGAATGCGTCTCACATTGGCTGTTGTCGTCTTGACCGGTTTGTTCCGATCCTCGATCAACAGCGCAAGGATATGCGCAGCCATAAGTATTGCCACCGCCGCAGGTACCAGCAGGATTGATGACATGGAGACGGCTACCGATGCGCTGCAGACTACAAACAGCTGCTGCCAGATATCTTTTCTATGATCGTCCTTCCAGATGCAGTAGATGAGATATACCACCATCGGAAGCACTACATTGGCGCAGTAAGATTTTGCTTCATAGTTCCGCAAAAACAAAAACTGCGCGCTGGTATCATAGACATCCCAGCATACCATGAGCAGGATCGATACCGTGACAAGCAGATAACTTTTTTTCTTGTCAAATAAAAAGACCTTCATCGCGAAATGATACAGGATCAGATCCGCAAGAATAAAGTCCAGTACACCCATCAGGTAACGCTGGAGCATCATGGCATTGATGCCGGTCAGCTGTGAAAGCACTGCCGTATTCATATAAAAGCCGGACAGGGCATACCTCAGATCCAGCTGCTGCAGCAGATTGCCGCTGCTTCCGTCATACACATACATCGTGTCCGTGGAAACCGAGGTGGTCAGGTTGCCCATATAATATGCAAAATCCCAGCCCAGATTTCTCTGAAGCAGAAGTCCTGTCGCGATCTGACACAGGATCGCGAGTATCATCAGCACAAAGAAGCCTTTTGCCGGGTTTGGAATATATTCCTTGGGTCTGCCGCCCCGTTCTCTATCTGCGTATATGATCGAACAACCGGCAATCAGCATCAGACTCAGTACCAAAAGCCACAGATTTTTTAACGCATGAAGCGGCTGCTGCGTAAGGATCATAGCTTCTGCGCAGATCTGAAATACAAAAAAGTACGCAAAAAAGCCGATGAGCAGGCACTGGGATCTGCGCATCGTCCAGCGTAGCTTCACTGCCAGAGCCGCACCGAGTATATAAAAGATCAATAAATAGATTGCAAGCAGCAATCCGATTTCGATAAATTCTATCATTGCAATTCCTGACTTCCTGTATTATTGCCTCGTAATCGCGCCATCCTCGATCCGATAGATCAGATCGCATCCCTCGATCGTGGTCAGGCGGTGAGCGATGATCACCATTGTTTTCTTGCCGTGCAGCGCGTTGATGGATTCCATGATCGCGGCTTCTGTCTCGTTGTCCAATGCGGATGTCGCTTCATCGAACACCAAAAGCTTCGGATCTTTGTACAGGGCTCGCGCGATTCCGATCCTCTGACGCTGTCCGCCGGAGATCCTCACGCCGCGCTCGCCGATGGCGGTATCCAATCCCTGCGGAAGCCCTTCGACAAATTCCTTGAGCTTTGCCTCTTCCAGTGCTTTCCACACCTGCGCATCGTCAATCTTATGCGCCGGGATTCCAAAGGCCACGTTTGCGCGGATCGTGTCATTCAGCATAAAGATCATCTGCGGGATATAGCCGATCATGTCCAGCCACGCTCCGTAGTTTTTCCGGATATCCGTACCGTCCGCCAGCACTTGTCCCTGTTCCGGCTTTAACACGCCCAGTAATACATCGATCGCTGTCGTCTTGCCGGAGCCCGATGCGCCGACGACCCCGACGGATGCCCCCACCGGGATGACCATATTGACCCGGTTCAATACCGGCTGCTTCGTATTCGGATAGCGGTAGGTCAGATCTTTTAATTCACATTGCTTCTCCAGCGTCATCTGACCGGTGTTCCCGGCCTGTTTCAGCTGCTCATCCCATCCCGAGATGGCATTCATATTGCTCAGTGTCTTATCCAGTGCCGGTTCCGCATAAGCTACCAGATTCATCGCCGAGCTCATCCGGTTCGTTGCCGGCAGCAGCCGGACGGCCGCAACCGCAAATGCGGACAGCTGCGGCATCAGCGAATCGACACTTCTGCCGCCTACGATTAAAAGCATCATAAATGCCAACAGTGCCGCAATGGTCACCGCCTCGATCAGAAGCCTGGGCACATAACCCAGCACAATGTTTTTCTTTTCTGCCGCAATGGCATCTGTCGCATGCTCGGAATACTGATTGATAAAATATTCCTCCCTGCTGGCGACCTTCAGCTCCTTGATTCCCGAAATCGCCTGCAGGATCCAGTTGTTGGCTTCCTTGTTTTCTACGAGAAATGTCTGTCCCGCCACTTTCAGCGTCGGCTTGACCAGTTTGTAGATCACCAGGATCTCGATCACCAGGATAACGCCCAACATGGATGCCATCGCCGGATCGATGACCACGATCGCCACCAGAAGCGCGATTCCCACGATCATCTCCGTATAAAAGGTCAGTGTCGTTCCAAGCAGATTGAACGCATTGATCACATCCGAGGTCATGACTCTTGTGATCTCGCCGGAGCTGGCATTCAGATAATACTCATACGGTCGATAGACATATGCGCGCATCAGTTTCTGCTGGGTGCGCAGACGACCGTTGCACATAAATCTGGTCTGCACATAATATTCCAGAAACAGAAATCCATCCTTTAAGACGAAAACCAGAATGAGTGCTCCAAGAAGCAGCAGCATAAAGCTGACTCTGTTTGTGATTCCAAACAGATTGCAGAATGCTGCCGCAACACGATTGGTATTCATAAATTCTCCATCCAGAATGGTTGTCATCAACGGTACGATCAAAGAGACACCCAGTGTCTCTAACACACCGCCCACTACCATCATAATCAGGATGATGGTCAGCTTGATCTTCTGTCCGGTTGAAAACATCTGTATATATTTCTTTAAGACTCTTAGCATACCGCTGCGTACTCCTATATCTGTCTCATCGTCCGACGGTGGCTCACAGCCATCTTCCGAGCGGACTCTTTTTTATCTTATCAATCTTTTCATCCAGTGCCCGGATGTCTGTAAAACGCCGTTTCATTGTCAAAAGTGTGCTGCGAAGCGGTGGTTTCCCTCCGCATACATACGCCTGAAATCCTGCTTCCATCGCGTCAAAGATCTCCCGCTTTCTGCGATCGATCCCAAAACGCGCCAGCAGTCTGTCCGGTTCAAACGCTTCATAACCGTCGTTTTCCATCGCAGTCATCCATAATCCCCTGTATACGATATATTCCACCGGGATCGGGAAATCAAACGTCCATTCATAGTCGATCACCTGATCGCCGTCCGGCGTCTTTAACACATTCTGCGGTATTAGATCAATATCGGAATATTGCAGTGTCTGAAACTGCAGCCCGCTTTTTGCCAGCTTTTCGGCTGCCGACTGCCCGAATACCTGTCGAAATTCCTCTGTAATGACAAATTCTGTCTGCCGGGCTCCCGTCAGAAGCTGCTGCAGCTGCTCCAAAAGCTCATATGCCAGTCCGGTATCTCCTCTGGCCAGAAGCCGGTTGATCCGACTGTTCAGACTTTCCCCTTCCACATACTCCAACCGGATCTGATCCTGTGTCTGCTCCGGTATGCGGTTGAACGTCAATTTCTCACCGTATTGCTCACTCAGATGCTTCCATGCCTCACAGATGTGCGCGATATGGGTTCTTCCCTCCGGGTACACCGCAGTTTTGTACACCTGATTTCCGCGGATCGCTGTCTTTACCGCAAAAGCCGGGCTTCGATCCACTGCAAACCGGGCATAGTCCGGTGCGTTTAACCGACCATTGCCCTTGTTGGCCTGTATCAGATAGGAATTGGCGAAAAACGGATACATCCCTTCTGTGATCACTCCGTCAAAGGCATGGCCCTCATCAAACAATGCCATGCGGTCATCATCATAGTTTGCCATCTCCTGCTTGAGTTCTCCCACTGCCGGGAGCCGCCTGTCGGAATAGATCGTAAGTGGCAGCCGATAGTCCTGATGCGGATAATAACACTCCGTCTGCAAAAAGCCGGCAGAATCAAGCATGCGCTGTAATTCTTTTTTGGAAAAAGAGGCGCAGTCTGTTTCTCCGCTGTAGCCTTCGATGCCGGCAAAATACTTGTGCAGACGATCCTCCTTTGCGCCTGCAAAATATTTCATCCCGTAGCGATTCGGTCCCGCATACAACAGCACCCCGTCATCCTTCAGCAGGCGATACGCCAGCTGAATCAGTTCCTGTAAGATCTGTCCGTTGATGTGGGAAAGCTGCTCGGTGACGCCGATCAGCGTGACCACGTCAAAGCCCTGTGGGCAGCTGGTCTGCCTCAGCTGCTCCAGTCGCTCTTCACAGGCTGGTGGCTGTGACAGATCCAGTGTCTCACAGGACAGATTCTGTACGCTCTGCAGCCGTTTTTCAACAACTGCCTGATCATCTGTCGATCCGGTGATCGCACATACAAATCCTGCCCGTTCGGCCAATGCCTCTGTGATGGCTCCGCAGCCGGCGGCAAGCTCCAGCACCTGCTCCGTTCCCGTCCATTCGAAGAAGTCAATGATCGTATGCCGCTGAGGCGACAGATGGTAGATCAATTGCGCATCCGGCTTCTGTAAGATCACATCTGTATAAGCTTCTTTCTTGTATTCCGTTACGATATTTAATAAACGATTGTGCATAATTTTATTTTTTATAGTCCCGTATTCCCGGCCACTCACGATCTTTTGGTGAAAGAATCAGTTCTCTTTGCGGATCGATCGGCCAGTCGATTCCGATGTCCGGATCGTTATACATCAGACCGCCCTCATCATTCGGATGATAGAAGTCCGAGCATTTATAACAGAATTCCGCATAATCGGACAGCACATAAAAGCCGTGGGCGAAGTTTTTCGGTATATAGAACTGTTTTTTGTTTTCTGCCGAAAGTACGACTCCGAAATATTTTCCGTAGGTCTTGGAGCCTTCTCTCAGATCTACTGCCACATCATAGACTTCTCCGCTGACCACGCGCACGATCTTGTCCTGCGGATGCCGGATCTGAAAGTGCAGTCCTCTGAGCACACCGCCCTTTGACGCAGACTGGTTATCCTGTACAAACTCCATGTCAATGCCTGCCTCGCAAAAATCGCGATAATTGTAGGTCTCTGTAAAATATCCTCTCTCGTCACCGAATACCTGCGGCTCGATCACCTTCAGACCCTCAATGACTTCTCCGTCACACATACATTCTGAAACCGTTATTTTTCCCATTTTTTATAATCCCTCTGCAATCTCCATTAAGTATTTTCCGTAGGCGGTCTTGGTGAGCGGCTGTGCCAGCTCAACTAACTGCTCGCGACTGATAAAGCCTCTCTTGTATGCAATCTCCTCGATGCAGGAGATATATAAGCCTTGCCTCTTCTGGAAGGCTGCCACGAAATCCGCTGCATCCAGCAGGGAATCATGATTGCCGGTGTCCAGCCACGCAAAGCCTCTGCCAAGCGTCTCTACCTGCAGGGTTCCGCGATTTAAATATTCGTTGTTGATCGATGTGATCTCGATCTCACCACGGGCGGACGGCTTGACATTTTTGGCAATGTCCACCACGTCATTGTCGTAGAAGTACAGACCCGGAACCGCATAATTGGATTTTGGTTCCTGTGGTTTTTCTTCTATTGAGATCGCTTTTCCCGTCTCATCAAATTCTACCACCCCGTACTCTCTCGGGTCTCTGACATAATAGCCGAAGATCGTCGCTCCCGGCGTCTTCTGCGTGCGCTCGGTTACGCGAACCAGCACCTTGGAAAAGCTCTGGCCGTAAAAGATATTGTCGCCCAGCACCAATGCTACCGCGTCATCCCCGATGAAATCTTCTCCGATGATAAATGCGTCTGCAAGACCTCTCGGCTGCTCCTGAACGGCATACGAAAAGCGCATGCCCAGCTGCTCGCCGGTTCCGAGAAGCTCCCGGAACACCGGAAGATCCCGCGGTGTCGAGATGATCAGCACCTCGCGGATCCCCGCCAGCATCAGGATCGACAATGGATAATAGATCATCGGTTTATCGTAAACCGGCATGATCTGTTTTGAAATGGCTTTGGTCAAAGGATACAGTCTGGTACCGGATCCGCCTGCCAATATGATTCCTTTCATGATGAAATCCTCCCTATGATCTGATTATTTGAACAGTTCCACACGCCGCAACGAAAAATCCTTGTATCGTCTGGTCAGATTTCTGTTGTAGTATGGATCTCCTTTTTCTATCATTTCTCTGTGTCTTGCGGTGAATATGTCTACTTCCCGGTTGTATCGTTCAAGCTTTGCTTTTGTATTTTCCAGTCCTCTGGACTTGTACTCATAATGGTGAAGCAGGGCATACGGATTGTAGACCACCAGCTTGCCCAAAGCGCGCACCCTCAGGCAATAATCAATATCGTTATAGGCGACGATCAGATCTTCATCCATGCCTCCTACCGCCTCAAAGACGGATTTCTTTGTCATGAGACATGCCGCCGTCACCGCGCTGTAATCCTGCGTGGTAAAAATACGATTGTCGTAGCCGCCGTCTTCCTGTGGGGTGCCCTGAAATGCTTCCCCGCAGATTCCACCAAGACCTACGATGACTCCTGCGTGCTGGATCGTATCGTCAAAATACAGCAGCCTTGCACCGCAGATTCCCACGTCGCTTCTTTGCGCAAATCCAAGCATTTCCTGTATAAAGTCCGGCTCGATCACTTCCACATCGTTATTCATCAGAAGAATATATTCTCCCCTGGAATGCTTCACGCCGAAATTGGTGATCGCCGCATAGTTAAACGCATCCTTCCAGGTGATGACGCGGATGCGCGCGTCCCGTTTCTGCAGCTTCTCATAATAGTCAAAAGTCTGCTGCTCGGTACTGTTGTTCTCGATGATCACGATCTCGATATTCGGATACGTGGCCTGTTTCAGGATGGATTCCACACAGGTAGACAGATCATCGATATGGTCCTTATTTGGTATATTGATGGAGACCAGCGGGGTCTCCTCCCAGTGATAGTGTGTCCGATACATTCCCGTGACCGCATCATACTCTGCCGTGGCAGGAATCCCCATGCGCTCATAGTGAGCGTCTAATATGGCCTCATTGTGCTTTGCTTCCTGCACCGGTCTGCCCTGTCTGTGATACAGGATCCTTGGGAGATGTCGAACCGCTTTCGTCTGTTCGATGCAGCGCAGATATAAGTCATATTCACCGGATGCTTCCTTCGGTGTGTGCAGGGAAGGCAGTACCTGTCGCAAAAATTGTGTACGAATCAACACCAGTCCGCCCAGATAATTTCTGCTTCTTAGCATATCAAGATTGAAATCCGGCTTTAACACCGGATTTGCATAAATGATCTGTGATTCACCCTCTGTTGTATAGCTGTCTTCATCCGTATACAATAGATCTGTGTCCGGATGCTTTGCCAGATATGCCTGACAGTACTCGGTTGCGTATGGTTCCAGCATGTCCGCAGGATGGACGATACCGATATATTGGCTCCCGGTATCCGGCATCCGCAGTGCCTGCTGCAGCTGCCCGATATCCGATACATATTGGATCCGTATGCCGCTGTCCGCTGCTGCCTGTTGGACTTTGTCGAGCTCTGCCGGCTTTGGCGCATTCAGTTTCCGCCAGGTCATGTAGCGACCTGTATGGCGGGTCTGCTCGTAGATCTCATTGATCCCCCGCTTGAATGCTTTCTTCCATCCGTTTCTCTGCACATAATTTCTTGTTTTATTTACGATTGCTATACATCTCTTCATAATATTTCTGATAATCACCGCTTGTCACATTCGCCATCCAGTCCTCATTTTCAAAGAACCACTCGATGGTTTTACGGATTCCGTCTTCAAACCGCGTCTCCGGTTCCCAGCCAATCTGCGCTTTGATCTTGTCCGGCGCGATGGCATAACGCCTGTCATGTCCCTTTCGATCCTCTACATAAGTGATCAGATCCTCGCTGATCTGTGCTTTTCTGGGATCTGAATCCGGCAGTTTTTCGCGCAGTACATCTAAAATGATATGGATGATCTCGATGTTTTGTTTCTCGTTGTGTCCGCCTACATTGTAGGTCTCGCCGAGGCAACCGAGCTCCTGCACCATATCAATCGCTTTTGCGTGATCCATGACGTACAGCCAGTCACGGACGTTTTTGCCGTCTCCGTAGACCGGAAGCTTTTTGCCGTGTAATGCATTGTTGATGATCAGCGGTATCAATTTCTCAGGGAACTGATAGGGTCCGTAATTATTCGAACAGTTTGTGATATTGGCCGGAAAATGATACGTATCAATGTATGCTTTTACAAGCATGTCCGAAGAAGCCTTGCTTGCAGAGTACGGACTATGCGGCGCATAAGGCGTCGTCTCATAAAAATATCCGCCGTCCTCATCCAGTGATCCATAGACCTCATCGGTGGAAACATGCAGAAATTTCTTGCCCGGAAGAAAGCTTCCGTCCTCTCTCTCCCATGCCGCTTTGGCTGCATTGAGCATCACTGCCGTGCCAAGGACATTGGTCTGCACGAACACTTCCGGGTTGTGAATGCTTCGGTCCACATGGGACTCTGCCGCAAAGTGTACGACACGGTCAATGTCATTTTCCGCAAATATTTTGGTGATCGCCTCTTTATCTGTGATATCCGCACGGATAAATCTGTAATTCGGCAACTGCTCGATATCCTTCAGATTCTCCAGATTTCCTGCATAGGTCAGCACATCCACATTGATGATACGGATCTCATCCCCATACTTGTCCAGCATGTAATGAATATAATTGGAGCCGATAAAGCCGGCACCGCCTGTTACAAGATAAGTTCTCATCTATTGTTCCTCCATATATTCTCTGATCGCATCCTGCCAGTCTGCCATGCGAAAATCGGTTGTCAGTCTGAGCATATAATTGTCCAATACCGAATAGGCCGGACGTTTGGTGGCGGATCCGTATTCCTCGGTCGTAATATGGTTGACCTTCGTAGGCAGTCCTGCCAGTCGGAAGATCTCATCCGCGAAGTCTGCCCAGGAACAGCTTCCCTCGCAGGTTCCGTGGAATAATCCGTAGTTTTCCGTCGGCTCCAGATGATGCATCATTTTTGCCAGTTCTGCTGCGCTTGTGGGACTTCCAAACTGATCCTTTACGACACTGACGTTGTCTCGGGTCCCGGCCAGTTTCAGCATCGTTTTTACGAAATTTTTTCCGTCTCCGTACAGCCATGCGGTACGGATGATAAAATAGTTTTTCGCAAATTGCTGTACAAAACGTTCCCCTTCTAATTTCGTCTTGCCGTAGGCACTATTTGGTCCCACCGGATCAAACTCGGTGTACGGATGATCTCCGTCTCCCGAAAATACATAATCGGTGGAAATATGCATAAGCTTTGCACCCGTCTGCGTGGCTGCGATGGCGAGATTCCTCGGTCCGATGGCATTGATCCGATAAGCCAGATCCCATTGCTCCTCACACAGGTCTACCGCAGTATGTGCCGCGCAGTTCATGATCACCTGTGGTTTGTGCTCCCGGACAAATTGCAGCACCTGCGCATTGTCTGTGATATCCAGATCGGCCACATCTGTCAGGATCAGCTCCACAGCTTCGGACTCGTACTCCTTTTGAATGGCTTTTCCCAGCTGTCCGTTGCAGCCTGTTACTAATATTTTTTTCATCCTGCTATTCCCCTAATCCGCTTTCTACTGCGGCTATCATTGCTGCCATGGCCTCTTCTTCATCCTCGCCCTCGCAGACAAATTCAATCTCTTCACCGCTTTTGATGCCGGCTCCCAAAGTGCTCAGCACACTCTTGGCATTGGCATCATTGTCACCATATTTAAAATGAATCGTACTCTTATATTTGACTGCTTCATTGCACAAAATACCCGCCGGTCGCAGATGCAATCCGGTCGGATTGATAATTTTTACTTTTTTCGTAACCATTTCCAGTGTCCCCCAGACATATAGTATTACACGATAATTCTTGTGATCAGACCCGCCAGCTTATGCGCTTCTTCTTCGATGACCGACTGATCCTTTCCCTCGATCATGACGCGCACCAACGGCTCTGTTCCGGACGGGCGGATCAGCACACGGCCTTCTCCGTCAAATTTTCTTTCCAGTTCTTCGATCGCATCCGCGATATCCGGATAATCCATAAATGCTTCTTTCTTGTGATTCGGCACTTTGGCATTGACCAGTGCCTGCGGATAGACTTCCATGATCTGTGCCAGCTCACTTAAAGGCTTTTTGGTCTCTACCATGACCTCCAGGAGATGCAACGCGGAAAGCAGTCCGTCGCCAGTGGTATTGTCATCCAGAAAAATGATGTGTCCGCTCTGTTCCCCGCCGATGTTGTAGCCGTTTTCCAGCATGTTTTCCAATACATAGCGGTCTCCCACCTTTGTTTTCTCTGCATGCAGTCCTTCCCGGTCGCACATGCGGAAAAATCCGAGATTTGACATCACGGTTACCACAATGGTGTCTTTTTTCAGTGTTCCCTTATTTTTCATGTGATTGCCACAGATCGCCAAAAGCTTATCTCCGTCCACCACATTTCCGTTTTCATCCACGGCAAGCAGGCGGTCTGCATCCCCATCAAACGCCAGCCCCAGATCGGCCTTCTCATATACGACTCTTGCCTGCAGTTCGCCCATATGGGTACTTCCGCAGTTGGAGTTGATATTGGTGCCGTCCGGCGAGATATGCAGCGGAATCAGATCTGCTCCCAGCTGCTGCAGTGTCTGAACCGAAGTCTGATAGCTTGCGCCCTCGGCACAGTCGATCACGATACGCATTCCCTTCAAGTCAACCGGCACACATTTCTTCATGAATCGGATGTATTCATCCTGCATATCAAAACGATATTCGACTTTTCCAATACTTGATCCGGTAGGGAGTGATACCCCTGCCATATTTGATGCGATCAACTGCTCGATCTCATCCTCTAAGCTGTCGGATAGCTTGTAGCCCTCTCCGTTAAAGAATTTGATTCCGTTGAATTCCATTGGATTGTGAGATGCGGAGATCACAACTCCGGCATCTACTTTATGTTTTCTTGTCAGATAGGCCACTGCCGGCGTCGGAAGCACCCCGACATGGATCGCATCCGCACCAACCGAACAGATTCCGGCAACCAGTGCATTGGCAAGCATCCCTCCCGAAATTCTTGTATCGCATCCGACCAGGATCGTTGGCTTATGTGCTTTTTCTTTGGTTAACACATATGCTCCTGCCTGACCAAGCTTCATGGCCAGCTCGATCGTCAGCTCCGAACCGGCTACGCCGCGCACCCCATCTGTTCCAAATAGTCTCGACATTTCCTCTATTCCTCCAAGTCACCGTCTTCTGCGGTGTTATTGTTATTGTTATTATTGTTATTGTTATCGTCTGTCGGCTCATCCGTCATATCCGGTTCATTGTCATCCGGCTGCTGCGGCACATCCTCACCGACACTGATCGTCACCGGAACCATCACTCTGGCGTGTTCCACACCGGCTTCTACTTCCAAAATCAGCTCGAGTTCATGATTGCCCTCGGTCAGTCCCGATGCGTCCACACTTGCGGATACATTAGAGCCATTCAAACGGTCAACTGCTTCCTTGCTTCCCTCGATCGGCACACGTACCACTGCGTTGTCGAATTTCAGCGTCAAACCGTCCGAAAGATTCAGCACCTGAATGCCGGATGTAAAAATACTCAGCGTCTTTGATGCCTGCTGGGCGATATGCGCTGTCGCCGTGATCTTATACTTGCTTGGATCGGCAAGTGTCACACCCTTCGGCAGATACTCTGTGACGTCGATGGTCTGGGTGATATCCCCTCTTGTTCCCGATATGTCCATTGCAGTAGCCGGGATCGTAATGGATGTGACATGATTCAATGCGGACGAGGTACCCTTAATCTTTAATGTCTCCGGTTCAATTGACATATCCACAAAATCAAATCCTTCTGCCGGTGTGCCGGATACGTTCACGATCACAGACACGTCCTTGGTATCCAATACGTTGGCAGTCACTGTTACCGTTGATAAATTGATCGTAAGATCAGTGGTATCAATCGTATTTCCTTCTGTGTCATACAACACCGGGATCACACTGTCTACTACATCGGAGCTGACTCCTGTGACATTAATGCTTGCCGTCACATGGTCAATCCGGCTCACCACCGATTCCGGACCGGATACCTTTAACAGGTTCGGCGATACCGTCACTTCACCGAGTGCACAGCCCTCTGCCAGTTGACCGGTTGTGGCTGAACCGATCACAAATTGTGCCTGAAGCAGATCTTCCAGACTAATCTCCATATTCTGTGTGGCCTTGGTGATCGTCACCTGCCCACTGTAACGCACCGCTGTCACCTCGATCGGGACCCGGGCGGTGTTATTCGTACCGTCAATTTCCGCGTTTTTCATATCCGCAGTCGCCTTAAAATCCGTACTGCTGAGTTTTTCGATATAACTTCTCTTTGCCGTCACAGTAAATACGACCGTATTACTGTCGTTGAGAACCTGAAAATATTTGCCCTGATTGGTCAGATAGTCCGCATTCTCGATGACGACGCTTGTCGTATACTGTTTATTTATTTTTGGATCATCAATATTTACGACAACCAGCCAGAGAATGACCGCAAAAACTGCTGCCAAAACTTTCAGCCCAAAATTACTGGCGACTGTCTTCACTATTTTCCGCAGCATGTGTCAACCTCCTCTTTAACCGTTGCATCTTATTTTCTCCATATTGCGCCTTCTGCAGTCCCATCAGAAGTTCCCGCAACTTCTGCTCATCCAGCGCGCGCAGAATGCGTCCTCCTTCCGCTACAGAGACAGCTCCGGTTTCCTCCGAAACAATGATCGTCATGGAATCGCTCACTTCGCTGATTCCGACTGCGGCGCGGTGTCTGGTTCCAAGCCCTTTATCCAGCTCCATATTGTCGGAAAGCGGAAGGTAGCAGGTCGCCGACACCACGCGATTGCCCCGGACAATGATGGCTCCGTCATGGAGCGGTGTGTTTTTTTCAAATATATTGATCAGAAGCTGACTGGAAACGAGGGAATCCAGAGCAATTCCCGTTCTCTCGTATTCCTTCAGCTGGAAATCTTTTTCCACGACGATCAAAGCACCCGTTTTTACCTTTGCCATCTCAAACGTGCCTTTTACCAGCTCATTGATCGTCCGGTCATCAAAACGTCTGACCGCATGTTCCAGATCCCAGCTAAAGAGATCTGCAAAGAAGCGCTTGCGTCCCAGCTGATCCAGGGCATGACGAAGCTCGGGCTGAAATACAACCGCCAACGCAATGATTCCTACGTTGATTGCTTTCCCCGCAATCCATAAAATCGTATTCATTTGGAATATTGCCGCCAGTATTACAAACACAAATATCACAATGATTCCGCGAAACAGTGCCCAGGCTCTTGTATTTTTGATCCATACAAAGAGGTGATAAATCAAAAATGCAATGATAATGATCTCAACGATATCTGTGATCGTGATCGTGGGTACGGTCAGCCAGAATAAATATTTTGCACGAAATGCCAACAGCGAACTCAGTAGTCCCTTCACAAAGTGTCCCCTTTCTGCTAATCATCCAGTAATCTCTCATCGATATCCATTTCATGCGCCAGATCCCTGCGCGTCAGGCGGACATCGTCACCTGTAAATTTCTTTACTTTTTTCTCTTTTCCGGATACATACCGCTTCGGAATTGCCTTCACATAATAGTAATATTCATCATCCTCGAACTGCACCCGCTCGGTCCTCGTATAGTCCAGATTAAAACAGAAGAACTGCAGGAGCAGACCGATCAGAATACTGATCAGCAGGCTGATAAAGGTCGCGATCAAAGATAATGAAAGCTTCATCTGCAGTCTGTAGATCACGCATACGACAAACTGTACCAGGCATCCCGTCACGATTGCGATCGTCCATGCATAATTATAGGACAGTCTGCGCATAAACCAGATGATCAACGCCGCCAGCACCAACAGAAGAACCATTGCGATCATCTCGCGGTTTCTGAAAAACTGGCTCAGTACGTCCGAAAACTTCGTGATGATGGATTCGTCTTCCTGCATATCCGAGATCGCCGCCGCGTTCAACGCAATCCCATGCAGCAGGTAGTAGACCACCCCGCCGATCGCCATGGATATGATCGCTCCCGGATTTCGCTCCAGCAGTCCTACGATCACCGGGATCACAAACGGAATCTGAAATACAAATGCAATCGGTGTCAGGATCACATAATAGCTTTTCTTCGGCACCAGACGAAAATATAATAAATATAAACTAAAAAATACAAGCAGTGTAAACAGGCAGGCGGCCTTTGACAATTCAAACAGATGCAACAGCACCATAAGTGTCGCGAATACCGCAATCATATTGACCGGAAGCAGCGCGCAGGTCAGCGATAATACTACGATCAATGTCAGACTGTTTAATTTTGTCATATATCCGAGCTGCCCGCGGATCATCATAAATGTAGTAAAAGCCAGCAAGCCGCGGATCAAAGGTAATAGATATACTTCGAACCTGCTGTAAAAGCTTTCTATCCGTTCTTTCATTTCCAATAATACTGTCATGCGTCTCCTCCGTCTCCTTCAAAGCTTTTTATGACGCGCTGAAGGTGGCGTCTATAGCTTTTCACTTCTCGTCTCGCACGGGTATAGGTGGCATGTGCATAGCAAAAGATGCCTGCCAGATAGATCCCGATAAACACGAAATATTTCAGCAGCAGACTCACCGCAAATGCCTGCAGATCCATGGTATGAATGGTTTCCATCAGGTATTCCATCTCAGCCAGCGCCCACATACCGACCATCAGACCAAAGCTTACGGTTCCTGCCACAAAGGCTTTTAATATATGCAGCCAGACATAATCGTTGCGAAAGTATTTGACAACGGAAAAGTATTGTTCACCTTTCTGATGTTCAAATGTTTCCAGCTTTACCATCTGACGCACCCGGTCATTATGAATCATAGTTCCACTCCGTTATTTTCAAAAATAGATATAGATACAGTTATAAATCATTATAGCATATGTTTTACAGAAATACAAAGCTTTTCCATCTAGCCGGGTGGCAGGCAACAGCGCAAAGAGACCGCTGCATTTGCAGCGGTCTCTTTTGTTCCAAAAAACTTGTTTTTAAAATCGCATACGGTTCTTCTTATCGCCCCAGTCGCTGATACGGATCCCGTCATCCTTCTGCTTGATCAGTCCGCTCAGAGTCTGGGTCACCTTATCCTTGCAGTTTGCGCAGTAACGCCCGGTGCGGATCATCGCCCCGCACTTCTCACAATCCAACCCGACCGGCGAATTCTCCGAAAAGGAAAGGCGTTCTTCTCTCACCCACTGCTTTAACTGGGAAACAGGTACCTCATTGTCATCGGAGATCTCCTGCAAGGTTGCTCGCGGATTCTCGCGGATATACTCTTTGACCACGACAAATTTCTTTTCCAATATATCCCTGCATTCGGGACAGATCGGCTGTCCTGAAATATAATTAAATAGTCTTTTACATCTTCTGCAAGGTCTCACATCCATGCTACCATCCTCCTTCACATCCGGCTTTCTAATCCGAGTATTCTTCCCCAATACAAAAACACAGGACATAGATCTGTCTGATTCCTGCATCCTTCAAAGTCCTTGCCGCAGCATCCACCGTGCTCCCAGTCGTATAGATATCGTCAACAAGCAAAACTTTTTCTAATTGTACACTATTTTTCGACAATTTAAAAGCATTTTTCAGATTATTTTTTCTTTCTTCGTCATTTAACTGTTTTTGAGGCACAGTTTTTGCTGTTCGTACGAGCAAATCCGCGATCACGGGAATGCCCGTCAGTTTTCCGATCTCATCCGCCAAAAGCTTTGCCTGATTATATCCTCTGGTCTGTTCCCGCTTTTTATGCAGCGGAACCGGAAGGATTGCCTCGACTCCGATCTGCTCCAGCCAGCGCCCGTGCCTGCGCACCGCTTCCTGCGCATATGTTTTCGCATAGACCCGGCAATTGCTGTATTTAAAGCGATACATGCTTTTGATCATTTCGCCGCGGTAGATATACACGCCTCTCCCCTGCACGAATTCATGTTTTTTGCTCCGACAGTCGCTGCAATATTCTTTCTGCTGTCCATGTCTGCCAAGTGGTTTTCCGCAGCGCATGCAGAAATGTTCTCCCACCGGATAGATCTTTTTTCTGCAGGATGCGCAGATACAGCTTTCCCTGACCGGATGTTCCATCTGCTGCGGCAGAATCTCCTCACAGATCACACAGCGACTCGGAAACAATAATTCTGCTGCAAATTCCATTATTTTTTTGTATACCATTTTTTCCTTTCACTCTCTCTTCGAAAAAAGGTATCTCAATTTATCCGGGCTTCCTGTTCAAACAACTCCCGGATACGCTGTTTTAATCCGCAGTATCTTTGTTTTTCCTGCACGTTCTGAACCATCATCGCAAACGTCTTTTCGTCCCCGACGATCGTCACACAGGACTTTGCTCTGGTGACGGCTGTGTACAACAGGTTTCGGTTCATAAGCGGACGCGGCCCGGTAAGTATCGGGATCACGACCGCCGGATATTCGCTTCCCTGGGATTTGTGTATCGTGATCGCATATGCCAGCTCCAGCTCATCCAATTGTCCGAAGGGATACTCCACCATTCGTCCTTCTTCAAATTCCACAGTCACGGTCTGGGCGAAATCATCGATGATCCTTATCATTCCCATATCCCCGTTGAAGACGCCCATTCCCTTTTCAATGGCAAATCCGTATTTACTTCGGACCTCCCATTCCAGCTGATAGTCATTTTTGATCTGCATCACCTTATCGCCTTCGCGAAAGATTCCATTCGGCCGTTCTTTTTCTGCTTTGGTGACATCCTTCGGATTCAGGTATTGCTGCAGTACCACATTCAGATGCTCTACTCCAAGCAGCCCTTTTCGCATAGGTGTCAGCACCTGAATATCCATCGGAGACGCGTGGACGTAGTTTGGCATTTTCTGCAGCACCAGCTGCAGCGTGACGTTGATGATCAGGTCCGCGTCGTATCTCCTGAGAAAAAAGAAATCCCTGCTCTTGTTGTCCAGTACGATTTCTTCTCCCCGATTGATGGCATGGGCATTGACAATGATGTCACTCTCCTTTGCCTGCCGGAAGATCTCATTCAGTTCTACCACCGGCACACACTTCGATTGGATGATATCTGCCAGCACCCTTCCCGGTCCCACACTCGGCAGCTGATTGACATCTCCGACTAAGATCAGCTTCATTCCCGGTGTGATCGCTTTCAAAAGCGCATTCATCAGTGGCAGATCCACCATCGACATCTCATCGATGATCACCGCATCCGCTTCCAGCGGATGATCCTCATCTCTGCCAAAGCCGGCCAGCTCTTCCGGTCCTCCGCCCAGCTCCAGCAGCCGGTGAATCGTACACGCCTCATATCCGGTCGTCTCGCTCATGCGCTTTGCCGCTCTTCCGGTTGGCGCAGCCAGCAAAAAGTCCAGTCCTTCCAGGTCAAAATAGTGAATGATCGAATTGATCGTGGTGGTCTTTCCGGTTCCGGGGCCTCCGGTGATGACCAAAAGCCCTTCGCTGGCAGCCATCTTCACCGCCTGCTTCTGATTCCCTGCCAGTTCAAACCGCGTCGCCTGTTCGATCCTCGCAATGCAGTCATCCACATGCTTTTCCGATACTTCCTGCGTCTGACACAATTGCCCGATCCGGTATGCCACATTGCTCTCCATCGTGAAAAAATGCGTGGCGTAGACCTGTAGCTGCTCCTCCTGCTGTCGGATCACGACACGTCGCTCCATGGCCAGATCCGTCAGATTTTTTTCTATCACGCCTTCCTCTACGCGCAAAATCTCTGATGCCTTTGCAAGTAAAGTCCCCTGCGGCACATACGTGTGTCCGTCTGCCGCTGCCTGCTGCAGCGTGTATAAAATACCGCTTCGCACGCGAAAATCCGAATCACTGCGAATTCCGACCCGCATGGCGATCTCATCCGCGATGCGAAACCCGACACCTTCGATGTCATCCGCCAGACGATAGGGATTTTTCTGCAGGATACTGTAGATCTCTTCCTGATAGGTCTGATAGATCTTTACCGCCAGATTCATCGTGATCCCATACTGCTGCAAAAACAGCATTGCCGAGCGAAGCGATCGTTTTTCTTCCACCTGCAGACTGATCTGCTGGGCACTGCGCTCGCTGATCCCTTTGATCTCTGCCAGTCGCTCCGGTTCCTCTTCGATGATACGAAACGTATCCTTGCCAAATCGCCGGACGATCCGTGCTGCCAGGGCCGCTCCCACTCCCTTGATGGCTCCGGAGCCCAGATAGCGCTCGATCGCCATCTCGTCCTCGGGATCTTTTTCCAGAAAGCCGGTCGCCTTGAACTGACGGCCGTAGGTGGGATGATCGGTAAAATCTCCATTCATCTCCACGTTCATCCCGTCTGTGACACCAAGCAGCGTGCCTACACAGGTCACTTCCTCTTCATCCACGATCAGTACCAGGACGGTATAACCATTTTCGCTATTCTGATATATGATATGATCTACATAACCGATGAGTTTCTCCAAGGTTGCTTTTGTTTCCCTTCTGTTTTTTACCTGACAGGCAATTGCGAAACTCGATTTCTGTTTTCGTTTTTGGTCATACGAGCACATGTGGCTACGTGTTCCCTATCTACGTAATTCATGAGTTTCACAATCACCTATTTTACCTAACAACAAAAAGTGGGTAGACCTGATCTACCCACTGAATTTTATTCTTCTGTCGACACTTCCGATGTGGCAAGATCCGCTGCGGCCTGTGTGCTGTCCGGATTTGTCGTCGTCTGTGACACAACCGGGATATTATAATTCCGGCACATCTGTTCATACAGCGTCTGTGTCATCCGGTTTCCAACCGAATCTACGATCTGATCTGCCATCTTTTCCGTCACACTGTCCATATAGAAGCTTGTCAACTGATCATTGGATGATTCTTCATCTCCCATGACAGATTTCTTGACATTTTTCAAAACCTGCTCGACAAAGTAGGATTCGAAGTCCTTGATCGCCTGTTTCATCTCTTCTTCCGAAGAGTTCTCGTTGATGCCGCTGATCGAACCGGAAACCGAATCTGCAGATGCAGCCGATTTTGAATGTTCCAGCGTCTGTGACAGATATCCGTATGTACTATCATTGATTGAAATACTCACAGGCTACCTCCTATCGTTTTAACTGGTTTGCCTGACCAAGCATATCGTCTGCGGTCTGTATCGCTTTGGAATTTAATTCGTATGCACGCTGGGCAACGATCAGATTGACCATCTCATCCGCAACCTGCACATTGGAGCCCTCCAGATAATTCTGTGCCAGCTTGCTCTTGATCAGCCCGTTGTTGGTCGCTTCGTTTAATGCAATACCGGATGCCTCCGTCTCGGTGTAAAATGTACCTGAGATCTTGTTCAGTCCGGCCGGGTTATTAAACTGATACAGTCCGATCGTCTGACCGAGCATCGTTTGCGTGCCATCCTGATTGCGCAGATACACTTCTCCGTTTGCATTCAGCTTCACGGATGCGGAGTCAATATTCTGATTCAGCACGATTGGGTTTCCTGCCGTATCCAATACTGCATATCCATCCGAGGTGGATAACTGCATGCCATTCGTTCCGGTCATCCAGTGAAAATCACCGTTTCTCGTATAATAGGTCTCTCCGTTCAATCCCTGAACGCCAAAAAAGCCTTCGCCCTCGATTGCAAACGCAGTCTCGCTGTCGCTTGCCAAAAGCGCTCCCTGAGTAAAATCGGAAGTATTGCTTGCCACGCGTGTTCCAAGTCCCACCTGCGCCGGGATCGGTTTTTGTTCTCCGTTGGCAGTTGTGGTACGTGTCTGTAATGTCTGATATAAAAGTGATTTGAATTCTGTTTTTTCCGTGCGGTATCCTGTGGTGTTCACGTTTGACAGATTGTTGGAAATGGTATCCACATTGGTCTGCTGGGCGATCATACCGGAAGCTGCACTCCATAACGCTCTCATCATAATGAATGGGTCTCCTTATACTGCCCTTCCATGGACTGTAGTATCATCCTGCGAAATATATCGGCATTTTTGCCCAAAAGCTTAGACTTTTCCCACAGAATTCACTGCCTTGTCTAACATACTGTCCACCGTCTGAACGACCTTCTGGTTCGCCTCATACGCTCTTGAAATTGTGATCATGCTGACCATCTCTGATACCACATTGACATTACTGGCTTCTATGTAGCCCTGCTCAACCCTGGCATTGCTGGCAGTTATCGTCGCGCCCTCCACCGGCTGATACAGGTTTTCGCCGTATTTCTCCAAAAAGTCGTAATTCTCGAAGTCCACGACTCCAAGCTGTGCAACCAACTGGTCATTCTGCCAGATGTTGCCATTTTGATCGATCTTGAAGTCCAGATTGGGATCCAAACGGATATAATTGTTGGCACCGGGCTGTCCACTCTCGGCTCCAGCCTGATTCAGCACATAATCCCCATCCTTCGTCACAAGATATCCTTCTGTATTAACTGTAAAAGCACCGTCCCTGGTATATTTTACGGAAGAGACACCCTCCTTGTTTGTGAATTCGATTCCGAAAAATCCATTCCCATCCAGCGCTACGTCATACTTGCTGTCCGTGATCTGGAAGCTTCCCTGACTGTAGTCTGTGTAAGTCTCTCCGATCTTCACGCCAAGATTCACCGTTCCAAGTCTCTTTGGAATACCGTTGTCTGACAGGTCTTTGATCTTGACTGCCAGTCGGTCACTGAATGCCTGCGACGTAGCCGCTTCTTTTTTGTAACCGTTGGTATCGGCATTGGCGAGGTTGTTGGTCATGACATCCATACGATTCATCTCGTTGACCATGCCTGACCACGCAGTGTAGAGTCCTTTTACCATAAAATCTCCCCTTAGTCGTCGTCGCGTTTGCCTGCCAGAAATTCTACATATTTTCCGGTTCCGATCGCAACGCAAGTCATTGGTTCCTCTGCTGTCATTGTATTGATTCCCGTTTTGTCCTCGATCAGCTCCTCCAGACCGCGAAGCAATGCTCCACCTCCGGTCAGTACGATTCCGCGCTCAGCCACATCGGCAACCAGCTCAGGCGGGGTCTTCTCCAATACACTGTGAATGGCTTCCACAATGCGGTTGACTGCCTCGCGCAATGCTTCCTCTGTCTCTTCTGCTGTCACGGTCACGGTTTTCGGAAGTCCGGTCACAAGGTTACGTCCTCTGACATCCATCGTGCCGCCGTCCGGAAGCGGATAACAGGTTCCAATCCGAATCTTGATATCTTCTGCTGTTCGTTCACCGATCAGCAGGTTATGTTTTTTACGCATAAAGCGCACAATCGCCTCGTCAAAATCGTCGCCGGCAATCTTGATGGAGGTGGATACGACTGATCCGCCCAAAGAGATGACTGCGATATCCGCAGTTCCTCCTCCGATATCCACGATCATATTTCCGCATGGTCTGGAAATGTCGATTCCCGCACCGATCGCTGCCGCGATTGGCTCTTCTATGATCTCAACCTCTCTGGCACCGGCCTGAAAGGTTGCATCTTCTACTGCCTTTTTTTCTACTTCTGTGACACCACTCGGTACACAGACACTGACTCTTGGCTTGCGGAAGGTTTTCTTGCCCAGTGCCTTCTGGATGAAATACTGGATCATTTTTTCTGTCACTGTATAATCTGAGATGACACCCTGTCTGAGTGGACGAACGGCTACAATATTGCCCGGTGTACGTCCAAGCATCAGGCGCGCTTCCTCTCCGATTGCCTTGATCTTATTCGTGTCGCGGTCAAAAGCTACGACTGACGGCTCCTTGAGCACGACTCCCTTTCCTTTGATATATACTAAAATACTTGCAGTTCCCAAATCAATTCCGATATCTGTTGCAACCATGAGTTTCCCCTTTCTTCATTCCTCTATCTGATTTCTCTTCAGACTTCTCTAACTGTTTCTGATTCTATGATTCTGATCCAACACGCAGTTGTCCCCTGTGTTGTTCTATTTTACTCATTCAGATTCATTATATACAATATATCCCATTTTTCAAATCTTTTTTTAGGATTTCAGATATTTCCTCAGATATTTTCCGGTATAGGATTGTTTCACCTGTGCAACTTCTTCCGGGGTACCGGTTGCCACAACCGTTCCGCCGCCATCTCCGCCTTCCGGTCCCATATCAATGATATAGTCCGCAGTTTTGATCACATCCAGATTGTGTTCGATGACGACAACTGTATTTCCGCCCTCTGACAGACGCCGCAGGATCTCAACAAGCTTGTTGACATCCTCAAAGTGCAGTCCGGTTGTCGGTTCATCCAGTATATATATCGTCTTACCGGTGCTTCTTTTTGAGAGCTCCGTTGCAAGTTTTATTCGCTGTGCTTCTCCGCCCGACAGCTGCGTCGACGGCTGTCCGAGACGGATATACGATAATCCCACATCATACAGTGTCTGCATCTTATTCTGGATCGACGGCAGGTTTTTGAAAAACTCCAGTGCTTCCTCTACCGTCATATCGAGAATATCATAGATACTCTTTCCCTTGTATTTGACTTCCAGCGTCTCACGGTTATATCGTTTTCCTCCGCAGACCTCACATGGCACGTACACATCCGGCAGAAAATGCATCTCGATCTTGATGATTCCGTCTCCCGCACATGCCTCACAGCGGCCGCCCTTGACATTGAAGCTGAAGCGGCCTTTGGTATAGCCCTTCGCCTTGGCATCCGGTGTCGCTGCAAACAGATCGCGGATCATGTCAAACACACCGGTATAGGTAGCCGGGTTCGAGCGCGGGGTGCGCCCGATGGGCGACTGGTCGATATCAATGACTTTATCCAGCTTGTCCATTCCGATGATCTCATCGTGTTCTCCGGCTATGGTTCGCGCACGGTTCAGTTCTTTTGCAAGGGTCTTATATAAGATCTCATTTGTCAGCGAGCTTTTTCCCGATCCGGACACGCCGGTGATACAGGTCATGACTCCAAGCGGGATATCCACGTCGATATTTTTCAGGTTATTCTCTCTGGCTCCCTTGATCGTAAGCCAGCCGGTGGGCTGTCTTCTCTCTTTCGGCACTTCGATCCTGCGGGCACCGCTCAGATAAGCACCTGTGAGGGAATTCGGATTTTTCATGATGTCTTCCGCACTTCCGCAGGCGATGATCTCTCCGCCGTGTTCTCCGGCTCCCGGTCCCACATCGACGATATAATCCGCTTCGCGCATCGTATCCTCGTCGTGCTCGACAACGATCAACGTATTGCCCAGATCCCGCAGATGCTTTAAGGTTGCGATCAGCTTATCATTGTCCCGCTGGTGCAGTCCGATACTTGGCTCGTCCAGGATATAGGCGACGCCCACAAGTCCCGATCCGATCTGAGTGGCCAGACGGATCCGCTGCGCTTCTCCTCCGGACAGGGTTCCCGTTGCCCGTGACAATGACAGATAGTCCAGTCCCACATCTACGAGAAACTGTACTCTGGCACGTATCTCTTTTAAGATCTGGTCGCCGATCAGATGCTGCTGACTGGTCAACTGCAGTTCTTCTAAATAAGAATTCAGTTTCTTGATCGAGAGGTTTGTGATCTCAAAAATATTTTTGTCCGCTACGGTTACTGCCAGTGATTCTTTTTTCAGTCGCTGTCCGCCACACAGATCGCACGGTGTGATACGCATAAATTCCTCGTATTCCTGTTTCATCGTGTCAGAATGTGTCTCCCGGTAACGCCGGCTCACGTTTTTGATCAGTCCCTCGAACTGCACATCATAGACGCCTTCGCCACGCTGTCCCTTATAATAGACTTTTACCTCACGATCAAAGCCGTGCAGGAGCATATGGCGGATGTCTTTCGGCAGCTCCTTATACGGTGTATCCAGACTGAAGCCGTATTCCTCTGCCAGTGCATGCAAGATCGCATAGGTATAGCTTTTCGGATCGGTGGAGGACTGCCAGCCCATCACCTGGATCGCTCCTTCACTCAGGGAAAGCTTTTTATTTGGGATCATCAGATCCTCATGAAATTCCATCTTATATCCCAGTCCAAAACACTCCGGACATGCTCCGAAGGGATTATTGAACGAGAAGCTTCTCGGCTCAATCTCATCGATACTGATCCCACAGTCCGGACATGCAAAGCTCATGGAAAAATTCATTGGCTCGCCATCTGCCACATCGACTACCATAAGCCCTTCTGCCAGCTCCAATACATTCTCAATGGAATCTGTCAGTCGCTTTTCGATACCCGGTTTCACTACGAGCCGGTCCACGATGATCTCGATGCTATGCTTGATATTTTTATCCAGAGTGATCTCTTCGGTCAGCTCATACATATTGCCGTCTACCCGCACGCGCACATAACCGCTTCGTTTTGCCTGCTCGAACAGCTTCTGATGTGTGCCCTTGCGTCCTCTGACAACCGGTGCCAGCAGCTGGATCTTGGTGCGCTCCGGCAGCTCCATGATCTGATCGACCATCTGATCGACGGTCTGACGTTTGATCTCCCGTCCGCATTTCGGACAATGCGGAATACCGATCCTGGCATACAGCAAGCGGAAGTAATCGTAGATCTCCGTAACTGTTCCGACAGTGGATCGCGGGTTGCGGTTGGTGGATTTCTGGTCTATGGAGATAGCCGGCGAAAGTCCTTCGATCTTTTCTACGTTTGGCTTTTCCATCTGACCGAGAAACTGTCTTGCGTAGGATGACAGCGATTCCATATAGCGCCGCTGTCCCTCGGCATAGATCGTGTCAAATGCCAGGGATGATTTTCCCGAGCCGCTCAGTCCGGTCAGGACGACAAATTCGTCGCGGGGAATATCCAGATCGACGTTTTTGAGATTGTGCTCACAGGCTCCCCGTATCTTTATATACTTTCGTTCTTTCATGGTGTATGCCTTTCTTTTTTCTGTATTTATTGGTTTTCGGACGCGCTCCGTTGTTGTTCTCCCGGATCGTTCTCCCGGACGCGCTCTGTTGTTGTTCTCCCGGACGCGCCGGATTGATAACGGGCATTTGTCAGACGCTTATGCTTACCCGGGAATCACGCGGGGCGGCACGGAAGAAAGCAAAATCTGCTTTTTCCGATGCCGTATCATCGGGAAACCACAATGTTGCTTCCACGCGACCCGGACGCATAAAAGTCATGACAAATGTCCGTTACCGATCGGCACTGTCTGTGGCAGTTTCCCATGTGCAGCGCGATAATGCCCGCATGAGACTTCGACAGGTCCTTTATGCGACCGGGGTGCGTGGAGAATATGTGGTGATCGGATAAGCTACGGCAGCAAAGAAAAGCGGTTTTTGCTTTTACTTTGTGCCGCCCCGCGCGGTTCCCGGGAAAGCATAAGGAATGGCGAAGCCCATGTGGGCAGAAAGCGCGTCCTGGATACCATAGCATCTGACAAACACCGTTAGCGATTCGGTACGTCCGGGATACCATAGCATCTGACAAATACCGCTTGCGACACCGCACGTCCGTAAATCCATCTCATCGCTTCAGTGCCCGATCGTCGCTCCCGGTATCTTCTAACATCTTTCTCAGATTGATCATCTGGTCGCGGAGCTCTGCAGCAGCCTCGAAGTTCAGATCCGAAGCTGCTGCCTTCATCTTCTTTTCCACATCCTTGATCAATTTTTCTATTTCGCCTCGATTCATCGACTCCGGTGACTTGGCAAAGTTCAGTTCTTCCTTGGCCACCTTCTTGGATATGGCGATCAGATCCCGCACGGACTTTTGAATCGTCGTCGGTGTAATTCCATGTGCCTCATTATATGCCTTCTGAATCTCACGACGACGGTTTGTCTCT
>JALEJB010000028.1 GCA_022768825.1 Lachnospiraceae bacterium | reverse complement strand
ATAGTGATCGGTAATCTGCTTGTCATTGACATAACGCGTCTTGGCAAGTCCCTTGTAACGCTCATTTTCTAAAATATCTTCGGCAAAATTCTGCACGCCGGGGATTCCACACAATCCGCGGATATTTTTATGTATCTCTTTTGCCACCGCCGTCGATAACACTCTCGCATCCGTTCTCGGATATGTGACAAGCTTCTTCTCATAGAGTTCCTGCACCACGGCAAGCGTCTCATCCGGGCTGATTTTAAAGAACTTCGAGCAGTCGTTCTGTAATTCCGCCAGATTATAAAGGAGCGGCGGATTCTTTTTCTCTTTCTTCTTCTCAATCTTCTCAATGACACCTTCTGCCTCACCGGCAATATGCTGATCCTCATCAAGCGCCACGTCAGATGATGCCATTCCAAGCATCTCACCAATGAGTGCAATGGCAGATTCCCGTTCCTTAAATCCATTATCCTTATAAAGAAGCGGTGAATTCTCATATTTAGATCCGACAACCGCCTTCCATTCCATCTTAAGAAGTGCGGACGCCACATCCACATCGGCAAGCACACGATAAAACGGTGTCTTCACAAAGTTGCGAATCTCTCGTTCCCTACGCACGATCATCCCAAGTACACAGGTCATCACACGACCGACTGATATGACGCAATATTTTTCATGCAGAAAACCTGCCATCGAATTGCCATAACGAATCGTCAGCAGACGGGAAAAATTAATTCCCATCAGATAATCTTCCTTGGCACGCAGATACGCCGCATCCGACAGATTATCATACTCAGACAGATCTTTTGCCTCTTTGACACCACGCAGAATCTCTTCTTCTGTCTGGGAATCAATCCAGACGCGCTTGCGCTTTTTGCCCTTCACTCCTGACATCTGTTCCACCAGACGGTAGATATACTCTCCTTCACGTCCCGAGTCAGTACAGACATAGATCGTCTCGACGTCGTCCCTTCTCATAAGACCGGATACAATATCATATTGTTTGGACGCACTGCCTATCACTTCGTACTTAAATTCTTCCGGCAAAAAGGGCAATGTGTCCAGACGCCATTTTTTATATTTTTCATCATAAGCATCGGGGTAACTCATCGTAACCAGATGACCAACACACCATGTCACGATGATCGTATTACCTTCGAGATACCCCTCGCGCCTCGAAAGTTTCTCTCCCAGCACCGCGCCAAACTGCTGCGCAACACTGGGTTTCTCTGCTATAAATAAGGATTTTCCCATAAATATATTCTTTCCTTCTAACCAAGTGTAACTATAATTCCGTCATATCCACAAGTACGATCTGTGGATTATCTTTTGCAAGTTCTCTGATCTCCTCATCAAACTGCTTTGCCGAAAACAGATAGACCACCTTCGCGGTAATCTTGGCCTTCTTCATCTGCGCCTGCAAATTACGGTAACTGTCATAAGAGAGTTCGTCTTCCTTCCAGTTACAGATGCCGACAACATTTTCACGCTGTGCATTCTGTCCGATAATATCAATCGTGCCACTCTTTCCTACCCATGTTCCCATCTTCGTCAGGGTAATCGGCACCTGCCCCACCTGATTAAGCAGTTGCAGATACTCCGTGCAGACACTGACAAAATATTGATGCAGATAATCATCCAGGCTATCCGCAATATAGTTATCATAAAAATCTTCCGGTGTCATCACGTACAGATCCGACAAATGCGGATAAATAAAGGTAAACCAGAAATTCACAAAATGGTTGCGGATATGATAGACGCCTTTTTTTGCATTGTCCCATCCACCCGTTTCAAAAGATACAACCTTCTCCACGACATCAAATGCCGCCAGATTCTTCATATAGACACTGATCTTGGCACGCGAATAACCGGTGTCTGCAAACAGATCATTTAACTTCTCATTCCCTGCGGCGATCGACGCAAGAATCGTATCATAAACAGACAATTCCCGCAGTTCGCTATGAATAAAATCCTCCGCTTCGGAAAAAAGATACCCCTGCGGACGCAAAATATTATTACAGATATTCTCCTTGATCGACTTCCTTCCATTCCAGCGGTTCAGATAATCCGGTACACCACCGATAATTCCATAAGTCTCCACGCACTGTGCCACCGAATATTCCGGGAAAGCGCGCACAACGTCAAGGAAATTCACATCATCCATCTTGATGATGCCATTTACTTTTGCCATGCCTTCTCCCAGACATGCTTCCATATCTTTTCCGCTCCATGCAAGCGTGGAATTACACAAAAGTATCATCACCGGACCCGGATACAACCTCTTGGCTTTTAACTTTAGAATGCTTGCAAAGAAATCGCTGTCCTTTTTGACAATTCGATCAAATTCATCAATAATAACGACTAATTTCGATGCATCTCCGCTCTTGATTCGATTGAAACACTCGTCATAAGTATCCCGTATCAGGCTGACACCAAACTGGCTTTCAATCTCACGCTGCATCTGACGCAGTTGTTCTTGTGGTGATGCGTTGCGCGCACGATAATAAAACGACTTCTTGTCTCTGCAAAACAACTGCAACAGCAATTCCTTGCCGCAACCTTTTCTTCCATATAAAATGTAGAGTTGATTACCACTCTCCTGATAAATATCATCTAATCTCTTAAGTTCGGCTGCTCTTGTAATCATCGCACACTCCCCGATTCTTTCTATTTTGTAAATCATCATTTAATAAGACACCATTTTATTATAGCGATGTCCTCTGCAAAAGACAAGAAAAAGAGCAAGTCTGTCAATAAGACCTGCTCTTACTCACGTGCTAAAGCACCATCATTTCATTTCATCACGATCCTTGCAATAGATTGCCACTCTTCTGGAGACATCAGAAGCCACTGCTACTCCAATGACAAATGACCAAATCCAAAAAGGAGCATCCGCATCCCGGTAACATAACTTCATCACGATCAGAAGAATCACCACCATGCAGAATACTATGATCTCTATCAGCCGATACTTTTTCTTTTCGGTATCAGTAAAGTCATCCTTATATGCTTTCCACCAGAACAGGACATTTAAAATCCCCAGACCTGCAATCACCAAGATTATACCCAACTGACCAAGCATATTACCCATTTTATCCCACAGGAAAAAAGCAAGTCCCAGCAGTATGAACGCACTTGTGACCTTATTTAAAACTACATACGTCTTCTTTGTCATAACAATGTCCTTTCTGTATTCACATCCTATTGTGCACCAAATGAAACAGAACTACCACCATCTGGCATTGGCGTTACATACATAATAATACCCGTTCCATTCTTTTTTACCTGATTAATCTGACTCTTATATAAGGAGATAGTCACACCTCCTACAAACGCTGCCGCATTACATGCTTGAGATAAAATCGGCCTTGCAGTTGTTACATACCCTAAAATGCTCAGAATCGTACATACCCATCCCAAATTATCAATTGTATTGTACAAATCGTTGACCTCAGATGTATTCATATAAACTAATACCATCCCCGTTGCCCACACAACAACTTTGCTCTGTCCTTTAACAGCCCTTGCTGCTCTCGACAATCCACTATTATTAGCAGACGACTCATTATAAATTGTCACGGAATAGTTTTCATCTATGTGCACACCCTGCGTCAGCACCAATTCATTAATATTCTCAATATTACTTAGCACAAATTGAATTGCCTTATCCGAGTATCCATCTGCTTTCGCCATTTCCACATTCAACGACATAGTTCCGTTTTCCTCTTTTGCGAAAAATCGTTCAATACCCTCTACATCATTTTCTTCCCTAGTACTCTCCGTCGGTGCCGCCAGCGCCACTATACTTGATGATAATGTCATGTTTCTGCCAGTCACTTATACTTGCAGTTGTTACATCTGTCATAAATCTGTCACCCCCTATATACAGATATAACATTGACGGTTCGGTCATTCAACACTAACGTAATAAGCAGTTACTTTAAGGAATAAACGGTCATTCTATATAACAATATCAACAGAAAAAACGCCCTTGTTTGTATCAAATACAATTTCACCATCATATTTTTCCACAATATCTTTTATATTGGATATCCCCAGTCCATGATTGATTGCATCCGTTTTAGACGTAAATTTCCCTAATGTTTGAATCTCAATCGCTCCTTTATAGGTATTTTCACAATGAATAGTCATTTTGTCAATATATTCCTTAAATCCATTTTAATATATCGTTCATTCGAATCTAGTTTTGTAGACGCCTCCATAGCATTTGTCAACAAATTAGAAACAATGATGCAAATATCACCTTCGATTACTTTGCATTTTTCGTTTACTCTCCCACTACACTCTAATGCAATTCCATACTGTTTTTGGATATGAGAAATTGTCACATTTAATAATTCGTTACCCACATCATACACTTTACCAATACTTGCAATAGCATATTCTGTGTCTTCAATATATTTTTCAGCCCTCCCAAGTTCGTTTGTTTCTATATAATAATTAATTGTATTTAAATGCTGACACATATCATGTTTTATTTTTCTTACTTCTTTCATTTTACTTTCAAGATTTTGATAATACTCTCTCGTAATTTCTAAATATTTTTCTTTTAATAAAACCTCTTTTTTGTATTGCATACCGACAATTCCCAAAAACAATACAAACACACCGAGTAGATATGTCATTTCCGTGAGAATAGCAAGCAAAATGAACATAAAAGTATTTAAAACCACATAATCGTCTTTAAACAGAACTAATGCATATGCATTGATTCCGGTTCCGGCAAATCCAATAATGATCCCCCATATGTAATATCGTTTTAATACTCGATATTCTTTAAAAAACTTTGTAATATGCTGACCAATTAATTTATATACCCCCAACAAGACCATAATATCCAGCACTTGTATCAACATATTGATTAAACTATCTGACGCATTATTTAATATATTTTTTTGTAACAATATAAACACAGTTCTTATTGGATGCTCTATGGCATCAACATATACATAGGCAAAACACACTTTGGTTATCCATTCACTAATTTTTTCATCGAAAATAAAATATCCCAACAAAAACATCAACGTAATACCAATTGCAACACCTTGTACACTTTCTATTAATGTTTTAACCACTCCAACCATAAGTGAATTGATCAAAATAAAAAAGTAGCCATTTTTGGTCTTAAACTCACATCTTAAATATAAGTGAAGTAACAAATATACTCCCATAACATTTAACGAATTTTCTATCATCATCTGTATCATCTTGCATTCCTTATAATAAATTTCGTATACTTTTCTTTACATTCCATTTTTTTCCTTCTGCTAATAGGAACTTGTTGTTCGTTATCCAATACAATCATGTCTTTCAATTTTTGTATATGATGTATTCCAACCAAAAACTGTTTATGACATCGCATAAAATCATCAACAGGTAAGATCCTTTCCCATTCACCCAGTGAATAATTACACAATATTTTTTCTCGTGTTGTATAAACAGTCGAATATTTTTGCGTCGATTGAATATATAAAATATCACGAAAAAAAATCATATGAACTCCTTGATAATCTTCCAGCAATATTTTGCCATTGTTCTTTTCCATTGTATTTATAACATCCTGAATTTTCTCTTTTGTTTTAATCTCATCTATCGGCTTTGAAACGAACCCATACACATTTTTTCCAAATGCATCTGGCATTAGTTCCTTATGACTTGTTATAAACACGATAGCCGTATTAGTTTTTTCCAATCTTTCCTTCACCAATAACCCATTCATTTTGGGCATTTCTATATCCAGCAATATCAAATCATATTCACCATTAAATAAAACATCTCCATCATTGCATTCTTCAATTTCCAGTTCAACTGCACATATCTCTCTAATTTCATCGAGCATACCTACGAGTTTTTTTCTTATATTCTTTTCATCATCACACACTGCTATTCTCATCTGCATTTCCTTTGTACATTTCATTCATACCCAATTTAACTTTTGTAATACCTATAATTTATTCTATCAAGTCGCTGATATATCGTAAGCGCCTAATTTCGGGGTAGATTTATTTCGTATAGCTTTTTCTTTATAATGATTGCTAGGAAATGCTAACATTTCACTTTATTTCAAAGGAGTTCAATCATTATGAAGAAACGTGTTTGTAAAGCTGATCAGATCCGTCTGATCATGGAATGCCGCCAAAGCGGGCTCTCGGACTATCAATGGTGCGAAAAAAATGGTATTCATCCAGGTACTTTTTATAACTGGGTAAGCAAGCTTCGCAAAAGTGGATATACCTTTCCTGAATCAGAGGCCAGATCAAATGCTATCCCGGCCAGACAGGATGTTGTAAAAGTTGATGTCGTTTCGTGTCAGGAACCTAGCCCTGTAATAGAGCAAAATGTTAGCCTGGCTATCACATCGGAAAATCCATCTGTCGTAGCAGAACTTCTGATTGGTGATATTACCCTTCGTCTTTTTAATGGAGCAAATGAGCAGCTAATACAAAGTGTTTTGCGCTGCATCGGAGGTATCAACCATGCTTGGTGATATTTCGCTCGCAACGAACATCTATATCGTGACCGGATATACCGACATGAGAAAGTCGATAGATGGTCTGTGTGCGATCATCCTGGATCAATTGAAATCTGAACCTGACAGTCACGCGATCTACCTTTTCTGTGGCAAAAGATGTGACCGGATAAAAGTACTTCTTCGTGAACCGGATGGCTATGTTCTTTTGTATAAACGCCTTGATGTGGTACATGGAAAATACCGTTGGCCACGTAATAGTTCAGAGGTAAAACCGATCACCTGGCAGCAATTCGACTGGCTGATGTCGGGGCTTGAAATCGAGCAGCCAAAGGCTCTGCGGACTGCCTGAAACCCTTGATTTTACTGGCTTTTGCACTGTTTTTGTGGTATACTATTTATAGTAAATCAAGGAGCAAAAACATGGCAAACAGCAGTAAAGATATCCAGCTTGCACAGCTAAAGGATCTGATATCACAACTGAATACGACCATTCAAACACTGAATGATACCATTGCCAGACAGCAGGCTGAAAACGATAATCTTAAGGCTGAAATGGCATGGCTCAAACAGAAACTGTTTGGCTCCTCAAGTGAGCGTAGAATAGATTCTTATCCTGGTCAAATGGGTCTCTTTGATTCAGAGGAAGAGAAACCGCTGGAACTCATTGAACCAGAGATCGTAGTACTTCCCAAGAGACCCCGCAAGAAAAAAACCACACTGGCAGAACAGTTCAACAACATACCAACCAGACAAGTCCCTGTTGATACGTTGTCTGATGAAGATAAAATCTGTTCTATATGCGGAACACAAATGGTTCCGATCGGTACGGAGATCATCCGTACAGAGATCATATATACAAGACCTAAGCTGGAGCGCATTGAGTATGTCGCTACTACTTATGGATGTCCTGCGTGTAAAGATACAGAAGAACCGCAGTTTATCAAAGATAATGGTAAGCCTGCTCTGATTGCCGGAAGTTATATGTCAGAATCACTTCTCGCATTGATTGCTTATCAGAAGTATGGTCTGTATCTTCCGCTTTACAGACAGGAAAAAGATTTCCTGCAGCTGAATGCTCCGATTACACGCAGCACGATGGCGAAATGCCTGATCACTGCAGCGCAGGAGTATATGCAGCCCATGTATGATTTCTTTCACCGAAAACTTCTTTATCGAAGATTTTTGATGATGGACGAGACCCCGGTACAGGTTCTAAAGGAAGATGACCGACGAGCCCAGACGAAGTCTTATTTCTGGGTGATCCGTACTGGAGAGGATGGCTTAAATCCGATCATCCTTTACAATTACACTCCTACAAGAGCGGGAGAAAATGCCAAACGGTTCTTAAACGGAATCGCCCCTGGATTCTATCTTATGGCCGATGGATATCAGGGCTACAACAAAGTTCAGGAAACAAACCGTTGCTGTTGCTGGGCACACATCCGCAGATACCTTTTGGAAGCCATACCAAAAGGTATGGATAAGGATTATACCAATCCGGCAGTACAGGGATTTCTCTACTGTGAGAAACTGTTTGCATACGAACGCGCTTACAGAGAAAAAGGCTTTAGCCATAAACAAATATACACCCATCGCCTCAAAGACGAAAAGCCCGTTATTGAGGGCTTTTTGGCGTGGCTAAAACAAGTCGATCCGGGTAGTAACGGAAAACTTAAGAAAGCAATCACCTATATCAGGAATCGTGAGTCATTTTTAATGACCTACCTGGATGACGGCCGTTGCAGTTTTAGCAACAATCTTAGCGAGAATAGTATCCGTCCCATAACAGTAGGACGAAAAAACTGGCTATTCTCTGATACACCGGAAGGTGCTCAGGCTAACACGCTGTATCTCACCATCGTTGAGATGGCCAAAGCGTATGGCCTTGATCTATACGAATATCTGCATTTCCTGTTTTCCCAAAGGCCAAACAAGAACATGTCAGATGCGGAACTTGAAAATCTGGCTCCTTGGAATGAAAGTGTGAAGGAGCTTTGTAGTATAAAATAGAGTAAAATGCTAGCGTTCCGGATTTCTAGCATGAGATCCGGAATACATTTTTCAGGGGTACACCCCGAAATTAAGCGCTTACGTTTCATGATTTGTCTCCTGTGTTGTTTTAAATAACATTTGTATTTGACGTGGTCTCGCGGATGATGTTAACAGAAACTTGACGAGGTGTCAATGGGGGAGAGGCTTGAGGTTCCGCAGTTTTATCCACGGAACCTCATTTTCATAGACATCACTATAAACAACTTTCAAAAAGTGCCCAAAATATAAGGAATCTCATTCCTTTTTGATGTAAAATAAAGTCACCACAACAATAATCCACTAAACAAAAAGAGAAAGGATTCCTTATGACTTATTCTACATCAAATGCTTATACTTTGAAACGAGAAATTTTAACTTTTTCCAATAAGATTTCCAGATACCTTTCCAAACCGGACATCAAGTTTACTGCTGACATGACATATGGCATGCTCGCATCCGGCAGCTGCCTTCTCACCGATATCGTAGACCAGCTTCATGAAACTTCCAAGAAAGTCAATTCCGTGGAACGACTTACCCGCACCTGAACAAAGGCACACCCGCAAAAGCTTTAAACTCTTACCTCTCTGTTATTCGCAAATGGGTTCCAGACGAATCTGTTATCCACATAGATGACAGCGATATCGTAAAGCCGGATGGCTATAAATTCGAGGCTCTCGGTATTGTCCAGGATGGCTCTAAGAGTACTGACACAAAAAATATTTATGAAAAAGGCTATCATGTAACAGAAGCCTGTGTACTGGCAAAAAAGCAATCATCCGGTCAGTATCTTCTCGGAAATCCATTCTTCAAAAGAAAAGAGTTTTACATCCACTAACGATGTAACCTTTTCCGCATTACAGCGAGGGGCTGCCATGTTTGGCAGAGCTACCTTTGTCATGGATCGAGGCTATGATGACAACAAGATGTTTTTAAAGCTTGATGAACTAAATCAGGATCACGTAATCCGTCTCACTGCCAAGCGAAAGCTTTTTTCCATGGAAAATGGGTTTCTGCAACACAGCTTCGGAATCAGCGGAAAGGTAAAATTAAAACGCCGCTGTTGTACAAGGGAAAACGCCATGATGCCTACCTTTCCCATGTAAAAGTGCAGATAACAGCATCGAAAAAAGAAATTTATCTGGTTCTCGTTTATGGGATTACGGAACATCCCATGATGCTTGCAACAAATAAAGAAATAAAGTCAAAAGATGATGTCATAAAGGTTGCAAAGTAATATTTTTCAAGATGGCTCATTGAGGAATATTTTCGATGTAAAAAGCAGATCCCGTAAAGGAAAAAGTACATTTCTGCTATTATCGGTTAGCCAAAGGTATCTCCGGCATACTATCGTATGCAAAAGAAGGCGTCAGGCTATGGTTTCGGACAAAACATCCTGCACACCGTCAACTTTGCCTTAAGCTGATCGCTTAAATAGATAAAAGAATATTTCTCCCAAAGCCCGGCTCCGGGGAGGTTTATTAAAGTGCCTCTACTCGCAGAACTGCCACTCTGTTACTTCAAAAAAATCGGCAGATTGGTACTTTGGGAAGATATACTCATTTTTTAATTACAGTTTACGGAAACTCAAATGAATGGGTGATGCGGAAATGAACTTGGGAGAGTAGGATCACAGTGTCTGAAACATTTGGATGCGCCGAAAATTGTCGGAAAATGTTGATATCATGGGAAGGCAGGAGGGTGTATAGTAGAGGTAGGGGTAGGAATGAAAAAATATTATGAGTATTGGCGGACAAGTTCTAGTTTAGAATTTGGGGGAGATTTCGAGGGGAAGAACGTTTTATATTCGGGGTTTCATGATGAAATAACTTATATACTGTAAAAGCCAACGTGAGAGGAAGTGCTTGGAATGGAACGGGAAGCAGATTCGACTATTAAGGGATTTATGTATCAGTTTAATTTGTCTTTAAATGAAATACTACAGTCAAACGGTGAATCAATCATATTAGAAGGAATTATTGAAGATATTGATAAAATAAGTCCATCAGAAGTAATTGCAATACAATGTAAATATCATGAAGCGGTGGACGCATTTAATTGGTCGAAAGTATACAAACCTATTTTGCAAATGTTGAAGACCTACACAGAAACAAGTGTTTCAAATATTAAATTTGTCTTGCATGCATTTTTCCCGGGAGAAGCACGTGGGGACAAAACTGTATCAATAGAAATCATTAAAGAAATGCTCAATACAAAGAATGAGGATTATATATGTAATTATATTGCATTTATAAAAAAAACTCAGAACGAAGAGATTGATTATTTAATTCAGAAACCACGTAAGAGCAAAGAAGACAAAAAGAAAATTGTCGATTATTACATGACAAATGCATTAGAGCCCGCCTGCGATATAGAAGAATTCGTAGGTAATAGATTTACATTTCGAATTGGAAAATCATATGATGAGTTAGAAAAAGAAAATATTGAATTACTTGAACAAGTGGGATTTATAAAAAAGGATATTGAAGATATTGTATATCCAAACGCGATACAGAAAATAGCAACTTTAAGTATGTTTAAAGATGATTCGGAACGGAAAATAACAAAAGAAGAAATGATTGCCGAACTGCAGCTAATCAAGAAAACGGCTATTTCAAGATGGACAAAAGAATTAGCAAATTATAAAAAACTTCTTACAAACAGGAGAAAACAGTTATCAACAATATTAAATCATAATTACAGAAAAAGGTGCTTGGTATTTAATCCAGTGGATATTGAAAATTTTGATGATGAAATAGTGGTTTTTATAAAAAATTTTGTAGATATATACTGTACAAAAACAAAATTACACATTCCTGCTGTGATATGCATTTTAGGATATGATAAAGAAAAAATTGACACTTTGGTTGGAAGATTATTTCAAAAGGAAATTGAAGTTGAAACAGGATATAGGGGGAGTGTTTTTTATGCTGAGGCATTTAATAGAAAACCAGGGAGAGACCTGCAAAAAGACTGGATGGAATATAGAATAAAAATATGTGGGGATTTATCTGATAGTATAGATGCTATTAACAACAATAAACCAGATGATATATTTCAATTTACGGAACATTTACCAGAAAATATATCCATACAAGATATTAATGTGGAAATGTTAGATGTGCAGAATTTTGACCAGATAGAATTCTTGTTAAAAATGAAGGATGAGGTGGAAATATGATAGGTAAGGTATTAGAAAGCTCGGCAAACGAAATAATAACTCAAATGAAGTTTGAAGACTTTGAACATAATAAAAATGAGTTGAAAATTGGTAAGTATATAAAGATAGAAGTGGGGAATCATGATTATCTTATTGCATCAATCAAAAGTATAAAAGCCGTTGCTGATTTAAAAGAAAAGGAAAAATATTTGATGGTTGCTGAGCCCGTTGGAGTGATTAGTAATGATGAATTTATACCGGGGTCTACATTGCTGCCTTCACCTACAGAAGAGGTGGGCATTGCGGAACAAAGTGTATTAGATTGCATATTTCAAAATAATGATAAGTATGCATTTCCAATGGGAAGGTTGATACAGAACAATTCGGTGACTTTACATATCGATGGAAATGTCTTCTTTGGAAAACATATTGGAATTGTAGGTTCTACGGGTTCTGGAAAATCATGTACTGTAGCAAAAATTTTGCAGGAAGTAGTAGGAATAAAAGATGAGAATAATATACATGTTGGTGCTCAAAAAAATGCGCATATAATAATTTTCGATATTCATTCCGAGTATAAAGCTGCATTTTCTTTGGAGAAACAACAAGGATTCTCTTTGAATTATCTTGATGTAGAAAAACTAAAGTTACCATATTGGCTTATGAATAGTGAAGAATTGGAATCAATATTTATAGAAAGCAATGAAGCAAATTCGCATAATCAGATTTCACAATTTCGAAGAGCTGTAATTCTGAATAAGGAAAAGTATAATCCGTCATTAAGTAAAGTGACATATGATACGCCTGTATATTTTAGCATCGAAGAAGTTTACAATTATATTTACAATATGAATGAAGAAGTTATAAGTAAACTTGCGTCAGAAGATGCTGTTCCTAAAATAATAGAAAACGGCCAACAGGTTCCGATAACAGATAAAAATAGGTATTTTGAAAAGAAGTTTAGTTTTATTCCACCATCTACAGCAAAAGATTCAAAAGCGACAAATGGACCTTTTAATGGAGAATTTAATCGCTTTATCTCGCGATTGGAGAATAAAATAAATGATAAACGCTTAGAATTCGTGATGAATCCACAAAAATCGGATGGCAGTGTTTACATGTCGGAAGATTTTGAAGAAATATTAAAACAGTTTTTAGGATATCTGAATCGGGCCAATGTTAGTATAATTGATTTAAGTGGTATTCCTTTTGAAATTTTGTCTATAACTATTAGTTTGATAACCCGAATTATTTTTGATTTCTGTTTTCATTATTCTAAATTGAAGCATGCAAGACAAGAATTAAATAATGTGCCATTTTTGATTGTATGTGAGGAGGCTCATAATTATGTACCAAAAAATGGCGGTGCAGATTATGTTGCTTCAAAAAAATCAATAGAAAGAATTGCAAAAGAGGGTAGAAAATATGGGATCAGCTTAATGGTAGTTAGCCAGAGACCAAGCGAAGTATCTGATACCATTTTTGCACAATGCAATAATTTTGTCTCACTCAGATTAACCAATACTTCGGATCAGGCATATATAAAAAATTTATTACCCAATAATACCAATTCAGTAGCTGATGTCCTTCCGACGTTACAACCTGGCCAATGTCTTATCGTAGGCGATGCAACACCATTACCTTCGATTGTTCAAATGGAAAAACCTAAGCCAGAACCACAGTCTAAAAATGTAAGTGTCTGTGATGTTTGGAATGAAGAATGGAAAAAAATAGATCAAGATGAGCCTGTAACGATTACGGATGTATTGGAGAGATGGAGAAAATAAGAGAATATTTATAAATGTAGTTCAAAATACATTTAAGAACAGAAAAATGTTACTCGATGTAATGGGTTTACCTCAATATAGACGTAATGTTGAAAAGACAATTTAGACTAAGAAAATGTCAGTATATCCAGACTAAAAATGGGGATAAGACTGCTATATAACGGAAAAAGGAGAACCAGATGAAAAAATTGTTGTATCAGCATATAGAGAATGTTGGAAAGATAAAGGCACAGGATATATATTATTCATATGAATATAACTTTACGTATGATCGAAAGAAAAAAATACTTCATGCAGAGAAAAAAGAAGATGGAGATTTATTATCGGAATTTTATGGGGAGCATATTGAAGGAATTACGTTGCTTGTAGGTGAGAATGGTGCGGGAAAAACAACAATAATGGAATTGTTGGCATTGCCGGATGAGAAATATAAAAAAAGATTTGCTTCATCATATTTTGAGGGTATGAGCTGGTTTGCAGTGTATAAAACAGACAACGGACACTTTGTTATTGAAGGAGAGGGAGAATTCTTTGATGGTAGCAATAAATATAATGCCCGGCAATATCGCTATGGTCTGTTTAACAATACAGGAAACTTTGTCGCATGTCGGCTAACGAACTCTAGGGGAACAGCGACTAAGGATTTACTTGTTTATAGACCAGTAGAACTTGGCATAAAAAAAACGTATTCAGATGTGCTGTTCCGGAGAGGAGATAAAAGAATATCTGTTGATGCATCAGCCGATGTTTTATGTAGATTCTTGCTACATAATTATAAAATATATTCAGGTCATCGTAGACCGGAACAACATGAAATCATAATTATTCAAGACGGTCCTAGCATTGATGTGGAAATTGAACCCCGTTATTCGCGTAAAGAAATTTTTATGTTGGGATTATTGGAGAATTCTATAGATCGAATCATTGAATATTGTAATAAAGATTATAAATTTGAAAAATTAAAGAAAATGTGGAATTTGGAGAGAAAAGGTTTGGAAATTAATGCCTATGGCGGAATGATGGAAAATGACCTTTGTTCTTTTATGAATGATAGCTTGGATGAATTTGTAGGAAGAAAGCATATTCCCAGAAAATATTATGTTTATTACATGGAACACATAGAAAATTGTAACCAAAGAAAATTGTATGAAAAATATGCTAAACGATATTATAAACTTGATAAAAAAATGCTCTTTAATAAAGAATGGGACTTGCTTATTAAAGAAGTAATTGAATATTATGCAAAAAGAGAGAATTTATATCAGCGTGTTCCAGATAAATACTATATAAGAAAAAATTGCATTAGAATGGAGATAAGTTTAGAAAATGAGAAATACTTTAATGTTTTACCGTTTGCGCACACATATTCGTTTAATTCATATTTGTATGATGAGGATCGGCTAATAGATCCGGTTTTGAGAACGGAGTTTACTTCACTGAGTACAGGAGAAAAGGTATTTCTTGGAATATTTGCAAGTTTGAAAGAGAATACAGTTGATATGGATAACGACAGTATGGGAATAATTTGTTTAGACGAACCGGATAATTTTTTGCATCCGGAATGGAGTCGTTTGTTTCTTGATAGTTTGGTTAAGCATTTACAAAAATGTGACGGGAAATTTCAAATAATAATAACATCGCATTCTCCATTGATGACTTCTGATTTATTAAAGAGAGATGTATGGTGCATTAATGGGAACGGGATTATTGAGCAGTCAAAATCAGGATGGATGAGTAATATTCATAATGTGTACCAGGATTCGTTCTACCTACGATCAACATTTGGAGAATTGGGGCAAAATTGTTTCAAAAAAAAAATCATTAATGAATTAAATGCGGCAGAAGAGCAAGGTCGGGGGAGTGAAAAGAATCAAGAGATTATGGAGTTAATTGATGAAGTTTGTGATCCTGTATTGAAACGTGTGCTTGTCATGCAAGCTGAGCATAAGAAATGTGGTGAATAAAAAAATGATGATGATTGCAAGTAAAGCGATTGACGATTATAAGAAAAATTATGAGAATGATATAGGAGAATTGATTAGAAAGAACTTTGAAAAAAAGAAAGAAGAGATTATTAACTGCAAAAAGGTAGAGTTTCTGATAAAGACAGCTAGATTTATTGATGATGATCATCGGTTGAATATGAATCATATTCGTTTATTTTTATCAACTCCTATATGGGAATTGGAACAAGATTATGAGTGGGTGCACAAATATATTACACGCGTGAGATTTTGCAATGAGTTTATGCAATTTATGGAATATTATAAATCAAGATATGAACAAACAGTAGCTAGCAGAAAAATACAATTTAACGAAATTTGTCGAGAGTATTTGCAGATTTCAAGATTTAATGAGGTGATAGATGATTATCAACTTGATCGAGAAGTGATGATTAATTCTCGGGAAGAATTTGCTAAGGCAGTTAAGATAGTAGGGGATGAGTTGAAAATGATAAATGATGTTTTAAGTCGATTACTATCTTATGACATGATGTCTGATAAAATCAAGAATAGAATTAAGAAATCATATGGAATTGAAGTTTGCCCGTATTGTAATCGACAATTTATTTCTTGGTGGGAAGAGTCTGGTACAGATAGAATTACCTCCGATTTAGATCACGTTTTACCAAAGAGGCTATTTCCTCTTTTTTCGCTGAACCTTTATAATTTAATTCCGGTATGCTTGGTATGTAATAGGTATATTAAAGGCAATAGATATATGTCTATTTGGGATCCTTTTAAAGAAGGATTTGATGATATGACAAGATTTGTGATAAATAAATACAAAAATGCGGAGGCATATATAGGATTAAATATTGATTTTGAAATAAAATTACAGCCCAATAAGGACTTGGCATTGCAACAGGCAGATCAGATAAATAAGACTATTTGGTTTTTTAAGTTTAATGAGTTATATAACAATCACAAGGAACATGTGAGAACTTTGATTAGAAAGAAATACATTTATACGCCGGAAGTAGTGCAAGAATTGAATCAATTATTTGGAACACAGCATATCTCTCAAAAGGAAATAGAACTTTTGTTATATGGAGTAATAAAGGAAGATGATGATTGGAACAAAGAAGTCTTAGGAAAACTTACATATGATATTTTATGGGGAGACATATAATTCGCTATAAGCATGTGGCGAATTATATACAGGTTTTTCAAGTTTCTATACATGGATGCAGGACATCGCGACAGAGAATGGAAAACAGGAGATATTACCGGGCATGGAGCCGACAGGACACTACTGGTGGGAAATCGGAAAGTTCCTACAGGATAATGGATTCAGACCGATGCTGGTGAATCCGCATCATGTAAAAAAATCAAAAGAACTGGATGACAATAATCCATCAAAGAATGACCGTAAGGATCCGAAAGTGATTGCAGGATTGATCAATGAGGGGCGTTTTTCTTACCCTTACCTTCCGGAAGGGGGCTATGCAGAACTGCGAAGTGCGTCAAATCTTAGATTTCAGGCGCAGGAGGAACTCACACGAGTCATGAACAGGATTGCGAGATGGTTCAGTATTTATTTTCCGGAATACAAAGACGTTTATGGAAAAAGTGGTGCTAAGAGTGGACTCATGATACTGGAAAGAGTGCCATTGCCGGCGGATATCAAAGCGTTAGGTGTGGATGGAGTCAATCAGATCTGGCGAGATGCAAAGCTGAGAGGTGCAGGATTAAAAAGAGCGAAAAAGCTTGTGGAGGCTGCAGAGCATATCATCGGAAGCCGGGAGGGACTGACAGCAGCACGTATGGAAATAAAAAATCTTATGTCTGACTATCAGACATATAGTCAGCGGCTGGATGAACTGGTTGAATTGATCGATGGTCTGATGGCGGAAATTCCATACGTGGATAAAGTACTCCAGATTAAAGCAGTAGGTCTAAAAACGGTATCAGGATTTGTAGCTGAAGTGGGTGATATTCGTCGTTTTGATAACCCGAAGCAGATACAAAAGCTGGCAGGATATGCATTGGTAGAAGACAGTTCAGGAAAACATCAGGGCAAAACCCGGATAAGCAAGCGTGGTCGAAAGAGAATGAGCCAGTAGTCGGCAGGAATATTTTCCGTGGGGCGTGACCCTGTAGAGGAGCTGAGCTGACCCCCGGGTTATGGATATGCCAAACGAAGGAAGTTAGGGCGCAAACCAAAGATCCTGTTAGACATGGGAGGTTGACGGCCATAGAGGGAAGGGGATACACAAGGCCATGTAAAGCGAAAAATACGACGTTTTACTTTGTATACCCAAAACCACTATGTTTGGCACCAGATGCAGAGAAGTATCCATGACTTTGGCTCGTTCGTCTGAGATATGTAACTGAAAATTCCTTGAAAAATAAGGAAAAAAGACTTGACTATATAGGGAGGAAAGAAAACCATGATTTACGTGCCGGTGTTAAAATATCGTCAGGAAGAAAAGAAGGTTTTAGCGGATGTACATGATTGTATATCGGATCAGATCATTCCGTTGATAGAAATTATCCAGGATTCGTTTCCGACGTTTTATGAGTATGAGGAAGATGGTTCGATAAAAAGGGAATTGAGTCAGTACAGCACTGGAAAAAAATATTATAAAAAAGTGACACGTGAGCCTCTTCCTGACGAAAATTGCACATTGGAAGAGATTGCAGATCGTGTGAAAGATAAAAATGTGTTTGTCGACTTTTACAGATTTGACGAGGGAGAGTATGAAAAAAACTCGATTGATATGTCGAAAATTAAGCTTTCACTTCTTTTGAGCAGAGATATGAATTTATATGTTCAAAGAGTAATGGAAACAAATAAATACGATCATATTATGCCGGTTATCTCCATTAAGGATCATTTTGAATTGGAGAAGGATACGCTTTGCGATATCATACGAAAAATCAAAAAAGCAGGAAAAAATCTGGCAATTCGAATTACACATGATTTGTTCACTCCTTATCGTGTGATTTGTGAGACTGAACTTGACGAGAATGATTTTGTCATGATGGATGTAGGAGAGGAGGAACTGGAGCCGCATTTTATGGAATTATCAGCATTAGGAAATTCTATTTGTAAGGCTAAGAAAATTGTGTTGAATTCGCCTCGCAGTTCCAAGGTGACAACGGCGCAGTTTGAGGAGGCGGGTATCACAGAGCTGATCGATAATAGTGCGAGAGATACATATTTGGGATATGATCTGGACGGATATGGTGATTATGCGGGATATTGTAATAAGTTACCTCAACGTCAACATGGTCTTGGCAATGTTGGACATGCGATTGCGCTTATGTACCGATATGATGTGAATGGGTTTGAAGTATTTAAAAATCAAGGAAATAATGGGCATTTAGGATATGACAACGTGAGAGATCAGGTTCTTGATGCGGAGAAAAGATTAAATCCTGACAGGGATTGCATTGCCTATGAGATCATTCATCAAAATATAGAAAAAGTGAAATCATGGGCGGCATGGAATCGCATATGTATGGATCGGTATATTCATCAGATATACAAGTTTATATAAAATGATGGCTGCGGAGCTTAATGATAAATAAGCTCCGGAGCCATTTTGTTTTGAAAAAACCATTGATAGTCCAATGGTAATATTCGTTCCTGATTCTCATAGACAAATGACCAGTTTTCTAAGTATTTGTTTTTAATACTCTGTTTAAATAGTTTGTTAATGGTCATGCCATTGTATTTTTGGAGAATCTGTTCAACCATTTCTTCTTTATTTGCAGAAGAAGGGGAACAACATTGTTGTAATGCAGACTTTTCCAAACACATCAATTGCATACGTGCGTCCAGAGATTGATTTATCGCAGCTTTTCGATACAAGGTAAAACAGTAATTGTTGCGTGAATTTTTCTTATAGAGATATATCCCAACATGATCCGGAAGATATTTTAATGCATCATCTAGTCGGGATTTTGGACAGATTAGATATAGCTTATCAAATAGTTTGCTATAATCGTCTAATTGTTTTGGCAACCGCTGGAAATTATCCAATTCAGTTTTAATTTCGTATGCGATGCTACTGCCATTTATTTTGCACATATCTAAGCGGCTACTGGCGGCATTCAATTCATAAATTACCACATGATTTTTTGATTGAAAAAAAAATTGCTGGCTAAAGGCAGCTTTAATGGCAGTCTCATTTGGATAATAACTGTATAGAAGATGAGTAAATATTTCTCGAGGAAACGTTTCAAGCAAAGTGTTGATCCCGGTAGTGGAAACTATTTTTTTTAAATTTTGATAAAGTGTTTCGTTTGTATTTAATGGTGAATACAGGGCATCCAGCGCTTGGGCTTCTGAAAATGAAATTTTTATATCAGATATTGCCTGTGTGTAAGTTGACATTTTTCTTAATCAATTCCCCTTTATTTTTATGAATCAATATAATTATAGCATTTCTTTTGGAAAAAGAAATGAAAAATAAATTGACCCGAGAGGTTAATTGTGATAAGATGTTTTTACTGAGAGAGGAGGAGGTGCGGATGGAAATCCATTATGCCACTGAAAAAGACAAAAAGATTTTTACGAGTGAACGCTTAATTAAGAAGTATTATGGAAAAATAGCAAATTCATTAGCAGTTCGACTTTCCGAATTACGTGTAGCAGATAATCTTTCTGATATCCCCCAGACACCGCCCCCAAGGAGACATAAACTGAGCGGAGATTATCAGAATTGTTGGGGTCTAAATGTGTCGAAAAATTATCGTATGATTTTGGAACCCATTGGAGAATATGATGTAAACGATGTAACTAGCATTCGTGAGGTCAAAATTATTAGTATTGAGGATTACCACTAGCATACAGTTAATAGTGGTAATATTAATTATTTAAATAGACTTATTGAGGTGAGAACATGGGAAAAGAATTTATTGTACCTGTTGGCTCCGTAATTAAAGAATACTTAGATGAGTATGATATTACACAAAAAGAATTATCGTATCGTTTGGGAATGAGCGAAAAACAGATATCCAAATTAATGACAGCGAAGAGTCGTTTGACAGAAGATGTTGCAATAAGATTGGAGACTGTTGTTCCTAATTTGAAAGCGGATTATTTATTGAAATATGAAAGTAAATATAGAGAATATCTGACACGACAGAAGAATGATGAGATGCTTGCTAAAATGAATCTGCAAGAGCTCTCGGAGCGTTTTTGTTTTCAAGAAGTGTTTGAAGGATGCCAGTATGATATATTGACACAGGCGAAAGAAATGCTTCGAATCTTAAAAATTTCCAGTTTTGAAAATTTTGATTCAACATATGATAATTTACTGGTGAATTTTATGGAAGATGGCGGTAGGAAAGAAGCAATTGCGGTATGGTTGGGATTGTGTGAGGAAGAAATTGATATTCAAAATGATGACCTTACTGATGTGGAGTACTCCCCGACAAAGTTTAAGACGATATTGCCATTGATAAGAACATTAGCGAGAAGCGCGGATTTATCATCATTAACAAAGAATTGTAGAAAACTATGTAATGAACAAGGCGTGTATCTGGTAGTTCAAAAACCGGTAAAAAATAGTAAGGTTCGGGGGGCACTGACAACATATAAAGGCCATCCGGCAATTTATTTAAGTGGGCGGTTTAAGACACATGATCATGTGTGGTTTGCTTTGGCGCATGAATTGGGACATCTTGTTTTGCATTATGAACAAAAATCTTTGATTGTATCTTATGAAGATGCGGATGATATGAATAGAAGCGAGCAAGAGGCAAATCAGTATGCGAGAGACTTCTTTATTAATCAAGATGATTGGAACATGTTCGTTCAGAACACAACAGATATAACAGAGGGAAAAATAAGAATCTTTGCAAAAAGAATGAAGGTGCATCCCGGAATAGTTGTTGCTCGGTTACAGCATGATGGCATTATTGAAAGAAATATGTTTAATCAATTGAAGGTAAAAATTGATTTTGATGATTTGAATTTGGAACTGATATAGTTGGAAGACAGTCCGAAGCCAGTGTGACTAGGGTTGTCTATCTGGAAGGAAGAGAAGTATTGTGAATTGTATAGACACCTATGGTGACCTGTTTTTGAGGTCTGATCATAGGTGTCTATTTGTTTGCACTCTGTTGGAGGCGTCGAAAATTGTCGGAAAATGTTGGTATCGTGGGAGGGCGGGAGGGTGTATAGTGTAAATAAACAATGATGGTGATAAATAATTATACCCCCGCAATTCTTAAAGTTGCACCGATTGAGATTTGGATCTGCGAGAAGGACAACCGCATGATCTGCACTTATAAAGATGGCTGATTTTATAGAATAAGCGATTGCTGAAGGAGAGAGAATATGCAGAGCATTGATTTTGTATTACCGTATAAATTGGAGAAACATTTAGAGGATATATGTAATAACAATGATACATATGTCAATTTGTTGTCTGTCTGGAATATCAATAAGAAAATGTGCCAGGATGCATTGTCTACTATAGTGATGAATTATCCGCACTATACAAAACACGATAGTTCGCATTGTGAGGCAATTATAACAAATATTGAGATGTTGCTGGGAGAAGATGCAATTAGAGTATTATCACCGACAGATACATGGCTCTTGTTGCATGCTGCGTATCTTCATGATATTGGTATGGTAATAGAATGTAAGAGAATCGAGGAAAACTGGGAGTCAAAGGAATTTCAGGATTATCTATCCGAGACGGAAAAGTCTAGTGACGATGAATTGGCGCAAAATGCCAAATTTATTAATTCCTTTATAGAGAAATGGGATAAAGAAGAGCCGGTGTTATCATGGCCGGTGCGTGTGAGATATGCTGTGACGGTTTTAATTGCCGATTATTACAGAAGAAGACATGCAGAGGATTCAAGTTCTTATATGAAAGATATGGGAGACCGTTTTCATATTGATCTTGGATTTAATGGATTGATTCCACAACGCTTGATCAGACTTTTGGCAGATATTGCATATTTGCACACTGAGCCAAGAGAAAAAATCTTAGCTTTGGATTATCAGACAAATGGGTTTAATTCAGATTATGCGCATCCGAGATTTTTGGCATTGATGTTGAGAATGGGAGATTTGTTGGATGCAGATAACAATCGTTTTAATTCGACGAATGAGTTGGTATTCGGAACAATCCCGCAGTCATCAAAAAATCATTGGGAAAAACATATGTCGACAAGACATATTTTGATCACACCGGATGTGATTGAGTATCGGGCAGATTGCGGTAAGCCTGAAGTATATCGTGAGACACGTGTGTTTTTGACATGGCTGAAAGAGGAAATAGAGTTTTGGGCACTTAACTGGAAAAATATAATGCCGGACAACATAAAAGGAAGTGCACCAAGGCTCGGAAAATGTGAATTACTGTTGAATGGAGTACCTGATATCCAAGGACTCTCAGATTTGAGGTTTTCAATTTCGCCTGAAAAAGCATTTGAAGTGATAGAGGGTGCGAATATATATGAAGACCAGTTTGTTTTTTTGCGGGAAGTAGTTCAAAATGCATTGGATGCGTGTAAAATCCAAATGTGGAGAGATATTTCAGAGAACAGATATCGGAGTTGGGTTGAGGAAAAATGTAAAAAAGAGGAGCTGCGACCATTTGAAATCAGTGATGCGGTATTTAATAATTATGGGGTTGACATAAAACTGTGTAATGAAGATGCTGACCATATAAAGATTATTATTAGAGATAATGGGACGGGTCTGTCGGCGGAGCAGCTAAAAAAGATTTGTAATGTTGGCATTAGCTATGCAGGGGACAAACAGAGAAATGAGGAGATTAATAGTATGCCACAGTGGCTGCGGCCGACGGCTGGGTTTGGAATTGGATTGCAGTCTATATTTCTGATTGCGGACGAATTCGAGATATATTCAAAAGCATCCGGGGCAGAGGAAATACATGCGAAAGTGACATCGCGGAGAAAAAATGGATACGTACAGGTTACTAAGTCCAACGAACTAAAAGAACAGGGGACGGAAATTCATATTTCAATTTTACGGGATACGGATTTTAGATATAGTTATGCCGGAAATACTTATGACTATGTCACAAAAAAATTTGATCCGTTCTCAAAGGAAAGCGATGTATTGTATTATAAAATATGGGATGAATTACGCGAAACGATAGAGAGTACTTTTTTCCCGATTAAGCTATATTTTGATGGGGAACTGGTAGATACCATTGAAGCACAGAAATTTGAAAACGGAAGAGACTATTCATCAAATGGCAGATATCGCTATAAATGGTTGCCAGATTACGAAATGGAAGTATGGGACAATCAGACGAGTACGCGTATATCTATGCAAGTGAGAGAATCATATGAATTTTATGGACATAATATTTATTTTAAGGGAATGGAGCTAAAAAGTGACTCCAGATTTTTCGAAAATGGAATAAGGTACATTGTGGATTTTTACGGTTTGGATACAAAAAAGACCTTGACTCTTGATCGTAAAAAAATCAGAAAAGAAGCAGTGAGCGATATAAAAGAAATACTGACATCAGCAACGCAGTTTTATCTGGATAATGTAGAAAGTGTTTTATCATCGAAAATTCAAAATGGAACAGATGAGGAACTTAATCAGATATATACTTATTGGTGCATCGCATCATTGGAAAATAAAATAAAATTGCTCCGTAAATTTAAAAATATATTTGAGAATATTTGCGTTAAAGTAGATGTTCTTAAGAAAAAGACAGATGATGAATTTACAAAGGAAGAAATAGACTTTAAAGATCTGATGAAGGAATGGGAGAAGGTTGCTGTTATATGGAATCTTTCTGATTATATATCACATACCGGGGTTTCGGAAATTGTAAACGATGAGTTAATATTGCAGTTGTTAAACAAAAAAGCAGGTACCATTCCGTTTTCTATGGTAATTATTGATAAAAATTTTGCGGAGATGCTTAAAAATGAATCTCAAAATAGCATAATAATTATACCAGATGAAAAACATCGGATTTATTTGGAATCGTTTACCACAGAGAAACATGTTCTTCCGGAAGTTGTGGATTCTGCGACAAAGGAGTATCTATTGAGTAACCTATTTAGAAAAAGAAATTCTGAAAAGTTTTATACATTTCATAGAGGAGCGATCAGGAGGTTTATGATTGGATTAAAAGATTATGAAAAAATAAGTACAACCGTGGTCCCTTTTGGTGTAGATGGAGATGGTTTTCGGGGAAAAGGATATATTATATCGCCGGTCACTATAGAACAATGGGAACAGAACAGACATTTGAACAGAGATGCGTTTATCGATCAGATATGTGCAGGTACAGCATTTGCTAATTTGGTAGATCATGTATACGAACACTCATTTTGTGAACCGGAAAAGGAAGAAATAGAAAACGAATATAAAAGATTTACAGGGGAATTATATGATATTGCCAAAAGAAATAAAAAATAGGGCAAATTTATGGCAAAGCGTGGTGCATTTCGTCATAAAGTATATGTGCAAGGTTGTCCTGCCCTTGCAAAATGTAGTCAACCTGATTTTGGAAATTTTATGAATGCGTTGTATTCGCATAATAAATATGAATTTGATTATCTCCTGATTCAAGGATTATTAGAAGATAGTCCATTTAAACGTAAACTTTTGGAATTAATAAAAAAAGACCAGATAAACTAATTTCCGCGGGAGAGCGGAAGTGGGTAGAGTATAATATTAAGAGAAAAGTGAGGGAATATGGAAACAATAATTGCAATATTAGGATCTTCAACATTTGTTGGAATTATAACATTAATGCTAAATTGGGCAAAAAATAGAAAAAAAAATTCCTTAAATTACATAACAGAAGAAAGAAAACTTTGGAGAGAAAAAATAAGGGATATTGCTTCCTGCATAATGATGTGTAAATATGAAGGGAAAAATGAAGAGAATATTGAACAATATTTGAATCAACTTGAAATGAATATTAATCCATATGGTCGAACACATGTAAATAACTATTTACAGGATGGACATATATGGAAGGCAATTGAGCAAATTGAAATGTCTTATTCCGAAGAAGAATTTGAGCAGAATAAAAAATTACTGTTGGGCTATTTGTCGATCATGCTCAAGGAAGATTGGGAAAGGTCAAAAGGGGAAGTAAAAGGTTATTCAAATGCTATTTTATACAGTATCATAGTTGGTGTGGTTCTTGTTTTATATTCTATTCTTTATCTGTATGTTTTTAAATTAGAAAACATTATTATTTTAATGTGTATGCAGATATTGAACCTCATGCCACTTGTCTATACCAAGTTTTGGTTTATAGATAAAATAGATTATTTGACTAAAAATGACAATAGGGGGAAATTTAAAGATTTTCTAAAAAGAGAAAAAGAAGAAAAAAGGACTATTGTGGGTTGGGTAATCTTTATTCTGTTTTTTGTTGGAATAACTTTTTTTATGTTTGAAAAAAAATACCCGGACATGATGGTTCAGAAAATTGAGTATTATGAAAATTACGATACGTTATATATTTATACAAAACTAGATACGAATTTTTGGTTGGATACAGATATAGAAAAAATAACAAAAAGAAATGTAGTGATAAAAGAAACAAATAATACTGTTGAAAAATATAAGAGAAATCAAAATATTGATAATATGCTAACTGGTATTATACGAAAAGAACTGTCTGTCTGGGAGGTTATATATTTAATGCTTGTGTTTGGCTTGGTATTTATTCCCTTAATGTGTTCTTTAAAAACAAACAGAGATGTAGCAGAGATAAACAAGCTAAAATATAGAATACAATCAAAATATGCAGATGATTATAAGCAAATATGTTCTTTTCTTGATAAAGTAAATTTGGAAGTTAAAAAGAAAGAGATTATGAAAATAAATGCTGATTGTTTTGATTTGGTGTATAGATTGCTTTGGGATATGAAACGATCAATGCAGGGTGAACTGGCTGAATTAGAAGAATATTTCAGAAATGTTGAGGAATATGAAAAAGTTACAAGATTAAAATTTAATATAGAGAATATTGATAATGCGTTACATGACATAAAAAAATTTCATAAAACCCTTAGATTTAAAAAAAAGAAAGAAATTTATAATTGTATAAAAGGTGATATTGGTGAAATAAATGTTAATTTCGCTGAAGATTGGCATGAAGTATAGTATAAGTATAGCTTTATGAACAATCATGTTTGCAGGAGGGAGAATTGCATATGAGAAACGTGAAAAACTCAATCAAAAAACGGTTTATGATTTTGGCAATGGTCGTCATCATGTTGACCGGTACTGCCACTACAGGATATGTGGAGACTGTACAGGCGGATACGACTGTTTATATCACACGGACAGGATCCAAATATCATACGCACAAGTGTGGAAATGGAACTTATTTTACAGCGTCGCGTTCATCGGCGATATCGATGGGATTGACGCCATGCCAAAAGTGCTTTCCATATGGGGATAGCAGCAGTTCGTCTTCGTCAGATAGTTTCAATCACACGAATAACACGAGCAACAGCACACAACCTGTTGTGAAAAAAATGAAAATAAATAAGTCTTCTTTGGAGCTGGTGAAAGGGCAGACTGCTACACTAAAGGTCAGTCATGCACCCGGAAGTGTGAAGTGGAGTTCGGCAGATTCTTCGATTGTCGCAGTGTCATCAAGCGGAAAGCTGCGTGCAAAGGCGAAAGGAAAAGTCGTAATTACTGTGACGTCAGGAAACCAGCAATTGCAGTGTAAAGTCATGGTCGAAGAACCAAAACTGAATAAGACCGAGCTCACAATGAATCTGAAAGAGACTGCAAATTTAAAATTATCGGGATGTAAGCATTCCGTGAAATGGTCTTCCGGTGATAGTGATATCGTAAAGGTGAGTAACGGAAAACTGACTGCGAAAGAAGTTGGCAAAACGGTCGTTAAAGCGAAGGTACATGGAAAAACATATTCCTGCAAGGTGACCGTGAAAAAACCGGATATCAAGAGTATCACTGTAGGAGAAAATAATATCGTGATGGAATGCATAGATTATCAGTCTGTGTACATAAAATTAAATCCATCATATGCAGAAGATTATTATGACGTTACTGTAACTTCGTCAGATTCATCGATTGTTTCTGCTGAACTGCTGGATGGGTGGAATGAACGGTATGTGGAACTCTATTCAAAAAACATACCCGGACAGGCTGTGATTACTGTGACAGCAGGTGGAAAGTCTGCATCGTTTACGGTCAATGTGATAGACGAGAGCGTCATGGATGAAGAAGAGGAAGTACTCATGGAAGCAGGATGAATTTGAAGTCCTATCGGGAAACTGATATGCAATTGAATGCCCGGCAGGATAAAAATATTGTAAGCGTAGAATAATTATCTGTTATAACTTCAGATTTACGAAAGTAAAGAGGAGACCGGTGAAAAGGAAGTTCGCTAGAATTGTAATTTATATGGAAATCAGCTATACTAATACTAAGATGATTGGTATAGCTGATTTTTTTGTTATGGAGGTTGTCATGGCGAGAACAGTAGCGATAGGAATACAGGATTTTGAGCAGATCATTAAAAATGACTATTTTTACGTGGATAAGACAAATTTTATCAAGGAATGGTGGGAATCAGGAGACAGTGTGACGTTGATCACCCGTCCGCATTGTTTGGGCAAAACCTTGAATATGAGCATGTTGGAGAAATTTTTCTCGCTGAAATACGCAGATCGGGGGGATCTGTTTGAGGGATTGTCCATCTGGAAAGAAGAAAAGTATCGTGAACTGCAGGGCACTTATCCGGTGATTGCGTTATCCTTTGCCAGAGTGAAAGAAGTGAGTTATACAGATACAAGGGCTAAAATTTGCGAGATATTGAGAAATGTGTATATCAAATACGCATTTATCAGAGAAAGTGATACGTTATTGGATGCTGATAGAGATTATTTTGACCGCATCTTCTCAGTAGATGTGAGTGATGTGGATGTGACTTTTGCACTTAATCGGTTATCTGATTTCTTAAGCCGTTACTATGGGAAAAAAGTGATCATTTTGCTGGACGGACATGATATGCCAATGAAGGAAGCTTATGTAAACGGATATTTGGATGAGATTTCGCCATTTATTAGAAGCCTATTCAATGCTACTTTTAAGACAAATCCATATATGGAGCGAGCAATTCTGACTGGAATCACAAGCGTGCAAAGGGAATCCATCTTCTCGGATTTAAATAATCTGGAAGTAGTCACTACTACCTCTGATAAGTATGCGACAGCATTTGGTTTTACCGAGGAGGAAATGTTTGCGGCTCTGGATGAGTGCGGGTTGTCAGATCAGAAGGAAAAGGTGAAGACATGGTATGATGGCTTTACATTTGGAAGTCATACGGATATCTATAATCCGTGGTCTGCAATCAATTTTTTGGATACAGGGAAGGTAGGCACATACTGGGCAAACACGAGCGCAAACAGTCTCGTAGGGAAAATGATTCGCGAAGGTGGACGACGTGTCAAAGAGACCTTCGAACAACTGCTGAAGGGGGAGAGTATCATATGCTCGATCGATGAGCAGATCGTGTACAACCAGCTCGACGATAACGAGGAAGCAATCTGGAGTCTGCTGTTGGCGAGTGGATATCTGAAAGTACTGGAATATCAGTTGGTTGATGAGGATACAGGAGATACGCCATCTAGGTATAAGCTGACGCTGTCCAACCGTGAGGTACGTAGTATGTTTTACGGTATGGTGCGCGGATGGTTTGCCCGGGTCGGTGGAGATTACAACGATTTTGTCAAAGCCTTATTGGTGGGCGATCTGGAAGCCATGAATGGATATATGGAGCGTGTGGCACGGCAGACTTTTAGCTATTTTGATACCGGAAAAAGCCCGTCACAGGAAGAACCGGAGAGGTTTTATCACGGATTTGTACTGGGATTGATTGCAGAACTGACAACAGACTATGTGATTACATCAAACAGGGAGAGTGGTTTTGGAAGATATGATGTGATGATCGAGCCGAAAGATAAAAGCGGTGATGCCATGATTTTGGAATTCAAGGTATACAATGCCAAAAAAGAAAAAACGCTAGAGGACACGGTACAGGCAGCCCTTGCACAGATTGAAGAAAAGAAGTATGAGACGGAGTTAATTGCGCACGGAATAGCACCGGAACGGATTCATAAGTATGGATTTGCATTTGAAGGGAAGAGTGTTTTAATTGGAACTTTATAAATATCTGTTGTTATGCGCCTATCTTTGACACCTTTTGCTATGATTCGTTTCGTGAAAACTTGTATAGAACCCTGACGGAAGTTGTCGGAGTTGCTTTTCATAGTCAGTCAATAGACACCTATAATGACCTGTTTTTGAGGTCTGGTCATAGGTGTCTATTTGTTTGTGCTCCTTTTGCATTAATACGAAAATTGTCGGAAAATGTTGATTTCGCCGGCGGGCGATAGGGGGTATAGTAGAAGTGTGGGATGAATTGCATGTAGAGCTCTATACAGAAAACACATCCGGACAGGAAGTGATTACTGTAACAGCAGGCGGAAGGACCACATCGCTTACAGTCAATGTGATAGATGAGAGTGTCATGAATGAAGAAGAGGAGAACAGATTATGGAAAACACATGGAGAACAGAGTTTCACGACATATCAGTATGTTATACAGAACAGCTGGTACAGATCAAAACAGATGAAAAGTTGTTGGCATTTCTGAAAAAGCCGCGTCGAGACGCGACAGCATTGAGTGAGTATATGAAGAAAACATATGAAGAGATTTTTGGAAAAGAATTGAAAATTTCCGTAGAATCGATGGCAATTGAACTGCTGATCCACTTATATGCGGATGAGTTTGTACATGGAATAGAGTATTTCGGGAAGTTTCTTCCGCTATATCTTAAGGCTGAATTGGAAACATATATGCAAAAGATGGAACGTCGTACCGAAGTGATTGATAGCGGTGAGGCAGAAATTGATCCGGACCGCAAGTTTTTTGATAGACTTGTTCCATACAGAGATGTTTTGTATACAATATGGGACCAGTGGGAATGAAGGTTTTTCCACCTATCTGATTTCTATATCTAATTCATGTCTGAATTTCCGTGCTACCCAACGTATTCTCATAAAATAGAACATTGATAATATGGCAAAGATACCCTATAATGACTACCAAGAAGCTTGCAAAAGAAACGGGGTTCTGACGCATGGGGGAGGCAGCATGAAAAAGTATAACAAACTCATATGGGCGATCTTTTTTGTCCAGTTGATCGTGATCGCGGTCGTGCTTTTCACGGCAAAGGTGGATGACATGACTTTAGCAAAAGGAAATGTGTATCCTTTTAATCTGGGGTGGGAATTGGTAAGAGAAGACGGTACATCCACACCACTGCAGAAATTGCCCTATTATGGGACTTCTCTGCCGAATGAAAAAATCGTGATCAAAAATAAGGTTCCAAGACAATATTGGGGAAAGACGCTGACGTTTTTGTCTGCCGACAAGACATTGAAAATCACCTTGGATGGTGAGCAGATCTATTCCTTTGGCATGAATGATGAGAGACTGTTTGGCGGCACGCCGGGAAGTGTCATTGTCTTTGCCAACATACCGAGGGACTGTGAAGAGGGACTGATCGAGATTGAAATGAGATCTCCTTATGCAAACTATGCCGCTTATCTTTCGGAAATATCGGTTGCCAGAAGAGATGTGGCGATCTTGAATTGTATCCGGCAGAAATCATTTGATATCCTTTTGACGCTGATGATCCTGGTCGTTGCTGTGGTGCTGCTGATCCTGGCACTTGTGCAGAAAATGTCGCAGAAAAACATTGGCGGAGTGGAGTATCTGAGCATCTATTTACTGCTGATGAGTATTTACTACCTGATCGAAACAAAGGTGTCGGAAGTATTTTACGGAAATCAGACCTTGTATTCGACACTGATTTTTATCATTTTGATGACAGCACCGCTTTTTTTGGAAGCATATTGTTACGAAGCGATGCCGGAAAGTTCGAAAATGATGTTCATTGCGATGGTGGTTTCGGTGGCAAATATTGTATGCCAGCTGGTTCTGCAAATTTGCGGATTTGTAGATTTTCTGGAGATGTCCTTCGTTTCTCACGTGATCATTGTTGTGTTGATTTTGGTGAATGTGGTGCTACTGGGACAAAATGCCAAAAAGGAGAAAAGTCCGGAGACGATCTTACACTTCATCGGCATCTCCTGTATGATGCTTAGTGTATTTATCGATATTCTGAGGACCTACATCATAAAGGTTGGAGATCTGGGAAAAGCCAGCAGATATGGGGTATGTATCTTTGCAATCTGTACGCTGATCAGTTATTTGCGTCAGATGATGCAGGAACATGTGAAATTTGTTGAGCAGGCGAAAAATGACGCGATTGCTGCGAATGTGGCGAAAAGCCAGTTTCTTGCAAATATGTCGCATGAGATCCGGACCCCGCTCAACGGAATATTGGGAATGGATGCAATCCTGCTGAAAGAATGTCAGGATGACAATTTAAAAGAATATGCCATCAATATTCAGAGTGCCGGGCAGTCGCTGCTGTCGATCATCAATGATATTTTGGATATTTCTAAGATTGAAGCGGGAAAACTGGAGATTTTGCCGGTGGAGTACGAATCGTTTTCGATTGTTCATGATTGCTATAATATTGCCAGAGTCAGAGCGGCGAGTAAATCACTTGATTTTCAGGTGACGGTTGATCCGAACCTGCCATCCCGGCTGTGTGGGGATGAGGTGCGCATCCGACAGGTTATCAATAACTTCCTTTCCAATGCGATCAAGTATACCAAGGAAGGAAAGATTACACTTTCCGTTACCTATGAGAGTCTGTCCAAAAATCAGATATTGCTGATCATTGCGGTACAGGATACCGGTATCGGAATTCGCCCGGAGGATATGGGCAAACTGTTCGACTCGTTTACCAGACTGGAGGAAAATCGCAATCGAAATATTGAGGGAACCGGTCTGGGATTAAATCTCACCAGAAATCTTGTTCAGATGATGAACGGCGAAATCTATGCAGAAAGTGATTATGGAAAAGGATCGTGCTTTACGGCGAAGATACCGCAAACGATTATGAGCACAGATCCGATCGGAGATTTCAACCAGCGTTGTCAGCAGCTGCTTCATACATCGGACAAGCAGGACCGGTCGTTTGTCGCAAAGGATGCGAAGATTCTGGTTGTCGATGATGTCAAGATGAATCTCAAGGTGATGCAGGGGCTTTTGAAAAAGACCGGCGTACAGATTGATACAGCCGAGAGTGGTATGGCCTGTCTGGAAAATATATGTAAGAAACAATATGATCTGATTTTCCTGGATCATATGATGCCGGAACTGGATGGAATCGAGACGCTGCAGCGGATGAAGCAGATGCCGGATCATTTGAATCAGGATACGCCTGTGATCATGCTGACTGCGAATGCCACGAGAGGGGCGAAGGAAGAGTATATGCAGCTGGGATTTACCGATTATCTCACAAAGCCGGTGAAAGAGGATGAGCTGGTGGACATGCTCGCCAAATATCTGAAAAAGTAGACATAAAAGATGTCAGACACCTGCGCGGTCGTTAATTGTCGGTTTTTGTTGATAGCAAATGCTCCCCGGGAATGTTATATTTATTTTATATGACAAAAAGGGAGACAGGACAGCTAAGATGAAAAATAAATTAATGATCGCGCCTGCCGGAGCAGGAAAAACCACCTATCTGATCAACGAGGCATTGAAACAGACGGAGGATGTATTGATCCTGACATATACGAAAACCAATCTGGCGGCAATGAAAGCTAAGATTTGCGAATTAAAAGGAGAGATACCGGAACATATCCACATTCAGGCATGGGATGAATACCGTCAAAACCCAAAAGAATACGCGAAGATCTATCTGGATGAGATGCAGGATCTGGCAGGGTATAACCTTGTTTTTCTGGAAGAGTTGTTACAGTCGGGGCAGGAGATGCTTCTCTTTGCAGATCCGAGACAAGTGACAGCCGGTGTCCAAATTGAAGCGAAATACAGACGATATGGAGAAGGCGCTGTGGAAGAATTTATCCGCAAACGTTGCAGCGAGATCTGTGAGATCGATAAGGAGACACTGTCGGCGTCCTATCGCATGAATTCCAAGATTTGTACGTTTGCGTCTTTTTTGTATGAGCAGTATGGAGAGATTACTTCGCAGCAGACAGAAGTGACCGGTCACGATGGCGTGTTTCTGGTGAATGAATCTGATGTGGGGGAATATCTGAAAGAGTATGCTCCGTTGCAGCTTCGCAACCGAAGAACCATCAAGATACACGAGGAATATCCTTGGAAGATGATCGCGGATACAAAAGGAGAAGAATACGATCGTGTGCTGCTGTATCCGACATCGCGGATGCTGTCATGGATGATCAATCACAACAATGACATTCAGAAAAGATATCGCGAGAATTTCTATCAGGCACTTACCAGAGCGCGTTACAGTGTGGGAATCGTCTATGACTATGATGATCAAACACACATTGAGGGTGCAGAAAAATATAAATGATACGGATCGCTGTGTGATATTTGCATGAATCTTCCATTTATGGTATTCTTTAGCCAATTGTTAGTATCAGATTCAAAGGAGAAAGCACAGATGAGGGAACTGATAAAAGTGATGCTGGTTGAAGATGATCCCTACACATGTGAGGATTTTGCATATCAGATGCGCGGATTTTCCGGTTTGGAACTGGTTTGTCAGACGGACAGCGAGACGATTGCTTTGGAATATCTGAAGACGAATCCGGTGGACGTAGTGATTTTGGATCTGGAGCTGCGGGAAGGAGATGGCTTATCCTTTTTGGAGAAGCTCAAGGGTCTGGAGAAAGAAAAGCCGTTTATTTTTGTGGTGACCAATACGGTATCAGAGATCACGTTGAATATGGTTCGCGCAAACGGCTCGGATTATATTTATCAGAAGACCAATCTGTCCTTTTCGACGGGGAAGATCCTGAGCCTGATCGAGAAAGTGTTTCTCTATAAGCGTGCCCGCCGATCCATGGATGAGGAGCAGACGGCTGAATATTTGACGCAGCAGGAAAATGCCCGGATGACCCGGCAGTTTATCAGCAGGCAGTTGAACAAGATCGGCTTTTCAAACGGAAAGCTGGGGACGAATTATATTCAGGAGATTTTGGAACGGGTCGTCAGTGAGGGAAAACTGCTCAACAATTCGTATATGTCGCAGCTATACGAGGAGATTGCAAAAGAGCATCATACCGGAGCTGTGAATGTGGAGCGCAATATTCGCTCAGCGATCGCTTCCACATGGAAGAATACACAGAGCGCCACATTGGAACGGTTTTATCCGTATCCGTGGGATAAAAAGAAGGGGAAACCTACGAACCGCGAGTTTCTGGTGAATATGGCAGATCGTCTGACTACAAAATGAATACATTTCTGAAACGAAACAGTTCGTATCGGGAGACCATAGTGGAGCATATCCATTATGGTCTTTTTTTGATGAAAAAATATCGCCGAAAATTGTCGAATCAAAGTAATGGCTTCTGTGATTTGTTAAAGTTATACTTTTAATTGGATAGGAAAAGTAAAAAAATACCCGGTAAAAGATTTATGGAGATAAATTGCCCAAAATAGCGCTTTGAAAGCGGTATTTTTGAGCGTGTCGTATAGTATTCTTTTAAGTGGGTATTGTGTCCGCACATATTTGCCTGGCAAAAATATCCTGTGTGCGGATTTCAAGTGAGGTAAGAGTATGGTCAGAGTTTTATTGGTGGAAGATGACGAACAGACGTGTACGGCGTATCGGCAGATATTGGAGCATCATAGACGGCTGCAGCTGGTACATACGACAGGCAGCGAACAGGATGCATTTGATTATGCGACGAATCAGGAAGTGGATGCGATGATTCTGGATCTGGCGCTGCAGACAGGAGACGGATTGACGTTGATAATCCGGTTGCAGGAATATTACAGGGAAAAAGAAAAAAAACCCCTGATCATGGTTGTGACCAACAATGCTTCGCAGGTGACATGGGCGATGGCAAAAGAGTACGGTGCGGATTACGTGATCCCGAAGGTGCATATGGATTATTCACCGCTGGCTGTGCTGAGCAAGCTGGAGAAAGCGTATCTATATTCTGCCAAAGGGCTCCAGGACATGAATGTCAAAAAGGTCCGTCAGCCGAAGGCCTATATCCGGCGTCATATTGAGGCATATCTCAATAACATTGGTCTGAAGATGACCGATCGGGAAAAACTGATTATTGTGGAGTCGGTGCTGAAAGCAATGGATTGGAAGGGTTCGGATTTTGCCCAGTTGTCCAAGGAGGTCTATCCGATCGTAGCGAGGAAAAGCCATGTGTCGCGTTACAGTCTCGAGAAGTACATTCGCACGGCACTCAGGCGGAGCTGGAATCGGATAGATGAGACAGCAAAACAACAGCTTTGCCCATATGCTGCGAGAGATCCGAAACGAAAAATGACCAATACGGAGTTTATTGTCAATGTTGCGAAATACCTAAAAGGCTAGAATAAAAATCAATAACAAAAAGAGAAAAGGATACAAAGAGGGCTTGTTATGTCGGATTTAATAAAAGTGCTAATGCTAGAGGACGATGAAGCCGTATGTGAGGCATACAGAAGAGAAATAGAAAAGAAACAGGAGATGGAACTGGTGTATGCGACAGGCTGCGAAGGCGCTGCGCTGAACTATCTGCGGACCAATCCGGTGGATGTGGTCATTCTGGATCTGGAGCTGAAAGAGGGAGATGGATTATCTTTTTTGATAAAGGCGAAGCAGATCTGTGAGAAAAAGCCGTACATTATGGTGGTGACAAATACCGGAAGCGAGATTATGCTCGGTCTGGTCAGAGAAAATGGCGCGGATTTTGTGTATCAGAAGACGAATTCCATGTACACGGAAGAAAAGATCTTAAGCATGATCAAAAAGGCATTGCCATTTCAGACGGAGCTCGCAATGCGGAAGATGGCGGCAGAAGTTGCCACCAAGGCGGATCTGGTACAAGCCCGCGAGCTGAAACGATATATCTATCAGACATTGGTGGATATGGGCTTCAAGGCAGGTACTTTGGGAACCGCGTATCTGCAGGATATCCTGCATATCGCGTTGAAGGAGCATACGGAAGTGGACGATACGCGTGTCAAGGAACTGTATGAGGAGACTGCGCAGCTCAACAATACGATGTCGATCAATGTGGAGCGCAATGTCCGCTCTGCGATCGAGACCACCTGGAAGCAGACCAATCTGGAGGATCTGCAAATGCATTATCCCTTCGAGTGGAACCGGCAGAAGGGGAAGCCGACCAACAAGGAGTTTATCATCAACATGCTGCACCTTCTGTCGTAAAAACGACATCTTACGACAAATTTTAAAGTGAAAAATCCCATGTTTTCGGGATTTTATGATTGAGACTTCGACATAAGAACGACATGCGTCGACAATGTCGAAGGAGTCTGGCGACAGAATAAAACGTCTCGGGCATCTATTCTTTATTCAAGAAAATTGAATAAAGGAGGTGTCGGAGATGTTTAATTATAACTTTTTTGAGTGGATTTATGTATGGTTTGTATACTAAGATGCGAGGAGAAACTGTGTACCAATTAGAAGGTCACAGTTTCTTTTTTTTATGTATATATATTATTTTGAGAATAAAAATGATATAATACGAAAAAGGGTATATAATTATGTTAGAAGTGATTGCGAGTTTAATAAAGTCAATTATGTTTTGGTTACTCATGGAGTTGATTGCACAGCGTGAGAAAAAGTTGTACATTGATGTTGGGGCTGTTGGTCTGATAGTAATTCTTACTATTGCGCAACTTGGATTTACATCAGACAAATATACATATATGAGCAATTTATTGCCTATTCTTGTTATGGTGATTTTGGGTGGATATGAGTGTTGGAAACGCTCAAGTAAAAAAATAATATTTACCCTTGTTATGGATGTATATGTTATATTTGTTTTTTGTGGTTTTATTATTGGTTGTGCATTTGGTTTGTATGATTCTCTGATGAGGAAAGAGTCTTCAATATCTGATAAAGTACTTGTGATGATAATCATGCGAGTTGCAATGATTATTTTTATTTGGAAGAAATATGCGTGGTTTCAAAAACGTATAAAGAATATTACAAGATACATAATGGCAATCTTAGGAGCATTCCTTTTATTTTTTCAACAATTATTTTTTATTGCACTTGGGAATAGGGATATTTTGTATTTGAGAATACTTATTTTGCTTGTGTATTTTACTATGTTTTTCACCGCCCTCATGAACCTCCAACACCGCCACCTGACTGCTGACAACCAACGCATTTTGGATGATAACCAGCGAATGAGTCAGGAGATTCATCGCTCCCGGGATGTCATTGATGTGGTGAGCCGTGTGGTTGCCACGGAGGACACCATTGACTCGAAGCTTCGGCAGGAACTGGCAGATTTCTGTAAATCCGAGAAGCAGGAGATGTTTGATCCGGATCTGGCGGCAAGCCTCATCGGGGATACGGGAATGGATCTGTTGAATGCATTGCTGCGGGATAAGCTCTGTCAGTGCAGGCAGCAGGAGATTTCCTTTGAGGTGATGATTCCGGGACCGATTGATACATATGTAAGCGATATCGGAATCGGCGAGGCGGAGCTGCTTCGCGTCATCAATGATCTGGTGAAAAATGCGGTGACAGCCATCAACAAGACTGACGGCGAAGTGCGGGAAATCCTGTTGATCCTGGCGGTAGGACCTTCGGATTGCCTGGAGCTGTGTGTCTATGACAGCGGCGTGCCATTTCCGGACTTTATCCTGGAGCGGTTCGGTGAGCGAGGCAATACGACCACGGGAACCGGCAACGGACTGGCGGATACGGTCAATACATTGCGTACCTATGACGCATCGATAGAGATCGAGGCGATCGATCCGGGCACAGATATCTATACGAAATGTGTGCGGATCTGTTTTGATGGAAAAAATGAGATACATATTTGACGGATACCGATAAAAAAGGCTATACTGAGAGTAGTTTCGCTCACCATTTTACTTATGGAAGCGGGAGTCTCATCTACTTTCAAGATGAAAGGAAAAAGAGCGCATGCTTGATTTAACGGTTTTGATTTTGACCAAAAATGAGGAAAAAAATATTGAAAAGTGTATCCGATCCTTTCAGGGGATCGCGAGACGGTTTGTGATCGTCGACAGCTTTAGCACGGATCGCACGGTTGAAATTGCCCGGTCACTGGGGGCGGATGTGTATCAGAATCCGTGGGTGGATTACGCGACGCAGCTGAATTGGGGACTGGATCACACGGATATTGATACGACATGGACGATGCGTATGGATGCGGATGAAGAGCTTCTGCCGGAGCTGGTCCGGGAGATGGAGCAGGTCATCCCGACATTGGAGGAAGACGTGAAGGGCATTGAGCTTCGGCGGCGTGTCATCTTCATGGGCAGATGGATCCGCCACGGCGGTGTGTACCCGACGATCATGCTTCGGATCTTTCGAACCGGTTTTTGCCGATGTGAGCAGACGATCATGGATGAGCATATGTACCTGACAGAGGGGCGCACGGTACGCTTAAAGCATGATTTTATCGACAAAAATACCAAATCTCTGGAATGGTGGATCGGAAAACACAACTGGTATTCGGACAGAGAGGTGGCGGATTATCTGGACAAACAGCGTCAGCTCGAATCGGAGGATGCCATTCGCCCGAAATTGTTCGGTAATCAGGCCGAGCGGAAGCGGTGGCTCAAGTACCTCCTGTATTACCGTACCCCGCTGATGCGCAGGGCGCACTGGTATTTTATCTACCGGTATTTGATCCGGCTGGGCTTTCTGGATGGAAAGGAAGGGCTGGCATTTCATTTCCTGCAGGGATACTGGTATCGGTTTTTGGTGGATGCAAAAATTATGGAGCAACAGAAAAAGGAGAAGAATGATGAAAAATAAATGGGTAAAAAGTGCAAAGGCAGCAGTGCTGGCAGTGGTGATCGCGGTATCTGTGATGCCGATTACTTCCTTACAGCGACAGCAGCCGCAGCAGGTGCAGGCGGCACAGACTGCGCAGACAAAAAACATGGCACTGGGAGATGGGTTCTACTTTTCAGATGCCGCGGCGACCTATCAGACGAGTAATAAAAAGGTGGCCACAGTAACGAAAAACGGTGTGGTAACGGCTGTCGGTGTAGGTAGTGCGAAGCTGACCATAAAAAAGAGCGGATACACTTCGGTCTATAAGATCAAGGTCACATTGACCGGCAACACAACTTATGATAAAAAGCTGAAAACCATCGCCAACAAACTGGCAAAGGGCAAGAAGTCCGATGCGGCAAAGGTGAAGGCGGCGCACGATTATATCATTAAAAACACGGCATACGATTACGATAATTATATCATCAACCAGATCCCGAAGGCAGATTATACCGCGGTCGGACTTCTGAAAAATAAGACCGCCGTCTGTGAGGGATATGCGAAGACGTTTTATGCGTTGATGAATCTCATGAACATCCCGTGCAAGATGGTGACCGGTACGGGAAATGGAGTCGGTCACGCATGGAACATGGTAAAGGTGGGGGGCAAATGGTATCATATCGACGTGACCTGGGATGATCCGGTTCCGGATGAGAAAGGCAATATCGATTACAGATATTTTTTGCTGTCCGATCAGGAGATGGCGAGGGATCATAGCTGGACGAGAAGTGATTTTCCGGCATGTACGGCCAGTGCGGATCAATATATTTCCTTGTTTGCCATGGTCTGTGATGGTAGCACCCAGCTGAAAAAGCAGGTGGCGAAGATCGTAAAGGGCGGTTCACAGACCGTTTGGCTGGCATTAAAAACCGATTCCGGCCTGACCACACAGTCTGTTTTTGATGAATTTTACCGCCAGAATGATCAGTGCAAATCGCTGAAATACGGGATGCCGGAAGTCAGAGGAAGTTATACTTTGCTGGAGATCATTTACGAAAAGCAGGCATAGCCTGCACCGGTTTTTTTGCCGGAAATGTCGTAAAATATAGATGAAAACAGTTTTTACGAAGGAGAACCAATGGACTCACAATTATTGATCAGAAGATTTTTTTTGGTTTGTTATGATGCGGCAGCAGTGGTATTTGCCAGCATACTGGCGATCGCCATGCGCTTTGATTTTAAGATCAATTCCATCCCGACGCAGTATACGGATACGATGTGGAGTGAACTGCTGCTCAGCGTGCTTCTCACGGTCACGATCTTTACGGTCTTTCGTATGTACAGCAGTCTGTGGTCCTATGCCGGGACGACAGAGATGATCTATATCGTCTGCGCCTGCTTTGTGGTCGGCATTGCCAATATGATCCTGTTTCTGGTGGAAGCTCGTGCCGTACAGGGTTATCCGATGCCCCGCAGCTATTTTGTGTCGTATCCGATCTTTTTATTGGGCTTTACGATCCTGGGGCGTTATTTTTACCGCGCCGTGCGTGCCCTCAAAGGTCGTGCAGCGGGGGACCGCACGAAGCGAAACAACGTCTTGATCATTGGCGCGGGCTCTGCCGGCAGCGCGCTGATCAAAGAGATCGCAGACAGCAAATATGTCAATAAGCGGATCGTCGGTGTCATTGATGATGCACCGTTGAAACAGAATACGTACATTCACGGCATCCGCGTGCTGGGCAAGTCCGAGGATATTCCAAAGGTCGTGGAAGCTCAGCAGGTGGATGAGATTTTTATTGCGCTCCCTTCGGCTTCGGCCAAAGAGATCAAGCGGGTGGTGGATATCTGTAAGGAGACTGGCTGTGAGCTGAAGCGTCTGCCGGGTATCTATCAGCTGGTCAATGGAGAAGTCAGCGTCAGCAAGCTCAAGGAAGTGGATGTGAATGACCTTCTCGGTCGTGAACCCATTGAGGTGGATCTGGATTCCATTATGGGATATGTATCCGATCAGGTCGTCATGGTGACCGGTGGCGGTGGCTCCATCGGAAGCGAGCTTTGTCGTCAGATCGCATCCCATCATCCGAAGCAGCTTGTGATCGTCGATATCTATGAGAACAACGCCTATTCCATTCAGCAGGAGCTGTGGCGCACCCATCCGGATCTGAATTTGGTGGTGCTGATCGCGTCGGTTCGAAATACGAAACGTATGGATGATATTTTTGCCGAGTATCACCCGGATATCGTCTATCATGCAGCGGCACACAAGCATGTGCCTTTGATGGAGGAGTCTCCGAATGAGGCGGTGAAAAATAATGTGCTGGGAACCTGGAAGGTCGTAAAGGCTGCGGACCGGCACGGGGTCAAACGGTTTGTCATGATCTCCACGGACAAGGCGGTCAATCCGACGAATATCATGGGCGCTACCAAGCGTGTCTGCGAGATGATCATACAGACCTACAACAACCGTTCCGACACAGAGTTTGTAGCGGTTCGTTTTGGAAATGTGCTTGGCAGCAACGGAAGTGTGATCCCGCTTTTCAAGAAACAGATCGAAGCCGGCGGACCGGTGACAGTGACACATCCGGATATCATCCGTTATTTTATGACGATTCCGGAGGCGGTATCGCTTGTTCTGCAGGCGGGAGCTTATGCAAAAGGCGGTGAGATCTTTGTGTTGGATATGGGTGAACCCGTGAAGATTCTGGATCTGGCAACCAACCTGATCAAGCTGAGTGGTCACAAGCCGAATGAGGATATTATGATCGAGTTTACCGGTCTTCGCCCCGGCGAGAAGCTCTATGAGGAGATGCTCATGGAAGAAGAGGGCTTACAGGATACGGCAAATCGGATGATCCATATCGGAAAGCCGATCGATTTTGATGAGGAATTGTTCCTTCGTCAGTTGGATGAGATCAAGGATTATGTAGTAACAGAACCTTCTGATATCAAACAAAAGATTCAGCAGATGGTTCCGACGTATTCAATACAGGGAAAATGACGAACGATCAAAAAAGATCAAAGCTGCAAAGCTACTGAACAGTTGCGAAAGTAAGAGGTGAAAGATGATTCGAAGAAAGGCAGCGGGAATGTTTGCGTTGATGTTTGTATTAACTGGGATAAATACAAGCCTGCAGCCATATTATGCAGCAGAAGCGCGACAGGAACAGACACAGGAGATTTTGGAGAATGCAAAGGATGAAATGATTGCCGGTGAATACGTACCGGGAGAGGCGATCGTCACGTTGGATGCGGTGGGACTTACATCGCTTACCAGAGAGGGAACGGCGTCCTTTGATTCCCATATTCAGATTGAAGCTGTCTATGATTTCGGGGAATCTGAAGATGATAAAAATAAGAATTCCTACGTCGTACATCTGTCTTCGGACAAATATACGACAGAGGAATTGATGGAACGTGCACTGGATTTTTATTATGTAGACAATGTCAGTGCCAACGGTTATCAGCATCTGTGCTCGGATGCGTTTACAGACTATCAATGGTATCTGGATGGAAACTCGACGCAGATGACGACGGCGAGTCCGGGCATCCGTTATTCGCAGATGACTGCCACGACAAAGGGGACACCGGTTATCGCTGTGTTGGATACCGGTGTCAATTACAATCATGAGGATCTGAAAGATCAAATGTGGGTAAATCCGTATCCGGAGATTTTGCAGGGACGGTACGGCTATGATTTTGCCAACGGTGACGAAGATCCGATGGATACTCTCGGGCATGGCACTCATGTGGCAGGTATTGCGGCTGCAACGAAAGATAATGGGATCGGTATCACGGGAATTGCTTCTGCCAGGATCATGGCGTTGAAGGTTTGCAAGGATCAGTCTGCCAATTTAGAGGATGCGGCGATCATAGCGGCCTTCTCCTATGTGGCAAAGGCGATGGAGGCAGGTGTCAATGTGGTGGCTGTCAATTGTTCCTGGGGTGGAAACTATGATACCTCCGGTGCTATGAACAGTGCCATCAATAAGATTGGCGAGTTGGGAGCACTGACGATTTTTGCTGCGGGAAATGATGGCGTCAACCATGATAACGGTGTGCGCACAACGCCGTATGATTTGGACAGTCCCTATAAGGTGATTGTCGGTGCCAGTGATTATGCGGATGAGGCGGCTTTTTTCAGCGATTACGGAAAGCAGACCGTTGACCTGTTCGCGCCGGGAACCAACATACTGTCTGCTTATACACAGAAAGTGTATCTGCCGCAGGTCATGGATGCCTCTGCGCGAAAACGAACCAGTATCTATTACAATTCCTTTGATGAACAGCCGGGAAATGTGATGATCGCATCACAGACCTATCAGGATGTGTATACGGCGGCACAGCTTGGCTTGCCAACTTATTATTCGACGCAGGCTGAGATCGTGACGGATGCCTATAACAGCTATGAGAAGCTGACGGTGACCTTAAATGATGTTACGCAGATGTTCTATGATCCGGCCATGGAGCAGGCCGGATCCATCTACGTGGATGTGACGGACCTGAATCTGGATCCGAATGCGGTCTATGAGGTGAGCCTGTTAGAAGGGCAAAACACGGGGGGCAATATCGTCTGGGAGGATATACACCTGAAAAGCACACCGGGTGAAACACGGTTTTTTAATAAAGATGGGCGTACCTATTTTCGACTGGTGGGGCTGCAGATTGGACTGAGCTGGTACAATATCGGAAAACCGCAGGTTTTGCTGCTTGATGATATCGCGATTTCTGTGGCAAATCTCGATCAGAGTGAGTATGTGGAATATGCGATTACCAATGGAAGCTCGATGGCGACACCGGTGGTATCGGCATCGACAGCCATTATCAAATCGGCAAATCCGACGCTTTCCGGTACGCAGCTTCGCAGTATGCTGCTGCAATGTGTGAGAGCGAGTGAACATCTGACAGATAAATGTATCACGGGAAGCGTGATCGATCTGGCAAAGGTGTATAACCGGGCGACGGCAATCAGTCTGAACAAGACACGGATAGCGGTTTCGTACTCCAAGACAAAGACGGTTCAGATGAAAGCAACTGTGACGCCGAGTTACACCACCAATGCCAAAGTGGTATGGAAGGTGAGCAATACGAACTATGCGACGGTTGATTCCAACGGGCGAGTGCGGCTGAAAAAAGCAGCGATCGGACATAATGTCTGGGTCGCCGCGATTACCACAGATGGAACGAGACTGAAGGTAACCGGTAAGATTAAAGTGAAAAAGTAATGACAAATTCCTTTGGAACGGTTACAATAAAATTATATGTGATGTATGCATCTTGAAAGGATGAGGAAGGATAGAAACGGATGAGTGAGAATAAACAGTTGCTGGATGAAATTGAGGCACTTCTCGAACAGCATCGGACGAAGATTGCCGAGAACACGCCACTGACCAAGGAACATGTGGATGAGATCATGAACAAACTGCGGCAGGGGATGTTTATCATTCCGGTTAAGATGCAGGATGATGACCGTCTGGCAGAATTGAAAGCGGAAGTGGAGCGTACCGGACGTCCGGTGAAGCTGCCTGAGGATGCCCGTCCGACACCGATCCTGATCCAAAATCCGAATAAAGAGAATTATGTGGCAATCTATACTTCCATGAAGCAGATTCCGGATACGATCAAACATGACGGATGTGTGCAGATGAAGTTTGACGGCTGTATGAATTATGCAAAGCAGGCGGGAAATACCGTTCACGGTGTGGTGGTCAACCCATTTACCCATAATTTTATTATGAAGGTGCGCAAGGAGCAGAAGGTGACACCGGAACAGTTTCATATGCTGGCTCGCAAAAATGTCGAGTTTGTGCTTTTCCCGCATAGTATTTATTCGAATGGAAAAGATTATTTTGACGGTATCAATGAGGAGACATTGTATCGACTGTTTCGCGATCAATATGCGAATAAGCTGCCGATGCCGTATACGCAGGATGATTTTGCCGTCATGCAGCTGGGGATCAGCGCGGATATGGATCTGATCCATATTGATATGCCGTCAAAACAGCGTGTTGCCGGTGGCTGCATCCGTATCTATGCGACATGGACACATGAGAAAAATCAGGCGGGCTACTATATGATCGTTCAGGGAGAAAAACCGGGCGAACGCCGCTTTCTGTATATGAATGATCAGGGGAAGGTGACTGATTACGGCGAGGCACCGGTAGAAAGCGTAGAGATGCAGACCGTACTTGAGAAAGAGACGGAGCGATTATCATCGAATTGAGGAATTTGAGATACATGTGCTCGTATGACCAGAAACGAAACATAAATTGAGTTTCGCAAACGTCTAATTAAGATAGAAAAGAGAAGGAGATGCAAAAATGGCGGAACTGATATGGCTTGCGATCATTATATTTGCAGTGGTCAAAGCAGTAAATAAGTCCAAAGAGGCGAAGACGCGGCAGACACCGATCCCAAACAGACCGGCAAATTACAGACAGCCGGTGCAAAACCAAAGACCTGCAGTGACGCAGCAGCGACCACTGACACAGGCACGCCAGACGACGCAGCAGCGCCCGGTGCAACAGCGACCAACACAGCAAAGAACGACGCAGCAACGACCTGTGCAGTCAACGAATTCAATCCTGGAGAAGGCAAAGAAGCATGCGGAGAATCAGTTTTCGGATGATACCGGATCTGTGACGGGACCATCTGCGCTGGGCAGCATCCAGACCGGCGATGCGATCATGGTTGACAAGGCAAAGGCGCGCCACATACATAGTGAGCATGAAAATGCGCATGAGACAGAGCTGCGCAATCAACCCGGAGTGGACGATTTTGACACCTATCATCTGATCGATGAGATCAATGACCTGATCGTCAAGGGGTACAGCGGCAGCCTGGAATTTGAACGCGATTTCATTGCGGAAGGCGTGGAGATGCTGAATCGGAGTCTGGAGCTTGACACGCACATGCGCGTTTCCTAGTTTTATAGGGCTTCATAGGGTTTCGTAGGCGAAAAAAGCCACTCGGTTTCGGAGGCTACAGAGCAGGCTTTGAAAACTTCGAATAAAGAAAGGAACAGATTATGGCAAACGAGAAGGATATGACAGAAGAAAAAAAGCCGGAAGGGTTCGACAAGCTGATGGAATTTCTGGATGCCGAAACTTATCAGGAAAAGATGGAACTGTTGGATAAGATGCAATTGGATGTGACAGACTTTATGATCGATACGATGGCGGTGTCGCTGGATGTGACGATTCCGGATGGCGATATCAGTGATCGATACCGCCAGTTGAAATCGTGTCTGGCTGCAAAGCAGCGTTATGAGGTCAGTCGTTTTCGTTAAAATCAAATAGCAGCATGAGGCTTTCTTTTGAGAGAGAAGCGAGGGACATGCCGTCGGCAGAGATGATCTTGTCGGCCATGTCCTTTTTCTTTTCCTGCAGATGCAGGATGCGCTCTTCGATCGTATCGGAAGAGATCAGTTTGAACACGGTGACGGTTTTCTCCTGACCGATCCTGTGGCTTCTGTCGGTAGCCTGATTTTGCGCAGCCACATTCCACCAGGGATCATAGTGGATGACCATGTCGGCGGCGGTCAGGTTGAGTCCGGTGCCCCCGGCCTTGAGCGAGATCAAGAAGACATCCGCTTCGCCCCGCTGGAATGCTTCCACGAGATTTCGTCGTTTTAATTTGCTTGTTTCTCCTGTCAGTTTGAAGTAGGAGACAGGCAGTTCTTCCAGTCTGTTTTCAATGATCGACAGCATGGAAGTGAACTGCGAAAACAGCAAAATCTTATGTCCGCCTTCTACGCCGTTTTTGATCAGTTCGATGCAGGTTTCCAGCTTGGCGGATTCGCCGTTGTAATCGTCGTAGAGCAGCGCGGGGTCGCAGCAGATTTGCCGCAGGCGCATCAGCTCCGCCAGGATCTGAATCTTGTCAGAACCATCGCTGGCGCCGATGGCAGTGATGGCATGCTTCTCATGTGCCCGGTATAGTTTTTCCTGTTTTTTGTCAAACTTCGAGTAGATGACCTCCTCGATCTTTTCAGGAAGCTCGGTCAGCACGTCTGTTTTCAGACGCCGTAATACAAATGGCGAGATGAGCTGCTGCAGACGGTGAAGCGCCGTATCATGCAGATCGGTATCGGTCATGATGGCTTCCTCAAAGTGCGTCTTAAAGTAGTCATACGAAAAGAAAAATCCCGGCAGGAGATATTCAAAAATACTCCAAAGCTCGCTCAGGCGGTTTTCAATCGGTGTTCCGGTCAGTGCGAAGCGTGTTTTGCTTGGCACGGAGCGGACTGCTTTGGCTGCCTGGGTTTTCGGATTTTTGATATTCTGTGCCTCATCGATGATCTGCGTGTCGATGTCCAGAGACTGATAGGCGTCGATATCCCGGCGAAGCAGATCGTAGGAGGTGATGATGAGGTCGTAATCCGCTGCTGTTTCCAGCAGCTCCTGACGTTCATTGGCAGTTCCTGCCACGATCAGTACCTTTAGGTCCGGTGTGAACCGGTGACATTCGCTGGCCCAGTTGTAGACGAGACTTGCCGGACAGATCACCAGGTGCGTGCGGTTGGGACGCGCGGCGATATAGGCAAGCATCTGCAGTGTCTTGCCAAGCCCCATATCGTCCGCAAGGATGCCACCAAGCCCCAGCTCCTGCAGGGCACAGGCCCAGTGATAGCCTTCCAGCTGATATGGTCGCAGCGTGGCATGGATGTCGGGCAGTGGATAGCTCTTATCCTTGATGGTGTCAAAGCGCGTCATGAAATCGTGGAACATCGCATCTTTGGTGACGGTGATCCGGGAGGCGTTTTCGTTCATCAGCAGGTCGAGATACAGGGAACGGTATGTCGGGACTTCCGCAATCCCTGCGCGAAGCTCTGCTTTGGTGAGATTGAGGTCTTCCTGCAGATCGGAGAGGAAGCCGAATCCGCTTTGCTCGAGATTGAGGATCTCACCGTTTTGCAAACGGAAATATTTTTTTCGCTTGTGGTATGCCTGCAGGATGCCGTCCAGTTCCGTGTCGGAGATCTCGTTCGTGTTCCAAGTCACTGCAAGCAGGTTGCCTTTGATGGACAAGCCGGTATGTACTCTGCTCTGGCTGCTGACGCGCAGCTTTCGGAAGCTTTCGGATGCGTACAAGTCGGCCAGACTCTGCAGCTTTGGAATGCCGTTTTCCACAAAGTCCGCCTGGCGTTCCAGATCATCATAGGGGATGACGTAGTACTTGTCCTGCCGCTGTGTGAAATAGTCTTTCATCATTTCCCGCAGATCATATTCCGCGCGAATGTCGCGATAGGTCTCTTCCAATGTGGGAAGCTGAAGCAGGTTGTGGATATGTCTGCCGTAGGTTGCTTTCGCCTCACACAGGATATTGTTCTGAGAGTCAAGATCCAGATAAAAATCGTAGGTGCCCTCTTCGATCATATAGCGGTCAAAGTTGATGCTGCGAAGCTGCAATTTGGTGCAGCTTGTAAAGATTGGCAGCAGCGTGGCACAGAAATTCTGATAATCCGATCGGTACAGCCGCAGATTTTTCAGATCCTCGGCGCGGTCATAGTAGAAAAATCCACCTCCTGCATAGCGCTCCTTTGGTGACAGGTTGTGCATCATCAGGGGGAGAATGCGCGCGATCTTTTCGGAAAAGTCTTCGGAGCAGATGTACAGACAGTTCTGATAAAACAGATATTTGCAGCTCCTTCCGTCCAAAGCCAGTACCGGCGGAATGGAAAAATCCACATATGCTTCCTCTTCATGACCGCAGATTTCCACCGGTATTCTCGGATTTTCGCGAATGACCGGAGTCGGTATTACATTTCCCATCATGGTGCGGATGTTCAGCCGTTTGCCCTCATAGAGGGGGAGCAGTTCGTCCAGTATGGCGGGATCGGCGGGAAGGTTTCGGGGATCATGGTATTGCTTGTGGTATACAAACGGAGCGGTCCGCTGTGAGTAATCCTGTTTTTCCAGTAATGCGATCAGCTTGAGAGACCTGGGAGTAAAAGCACTGGGTGTGTGTGTAAATGCCAGCTTTTTGCCGTAGGTGACAAAGGTCTGCTGGTTGATCGCATGCAGCAGCTGATACAGATCTTTGACGACATATTTGCTGTCGGTGCCGATACGAAAGTCGATATATTCCATGGACTCTTCGATATGCAGGGTCGGTTCAAGCTCAATGTCACCGTGGGCATCCAGCTGACACAAGCGGTTACGGTTGTCCTTGGCGACCTCATCGATGGCTTCTAAGAGGAGCGAACTGCTTGCGAAGTGCCGGCTCTTGGGCAGAGGATCCTTCGGGGCTGATTCCAGCCAGTCCTGCGAAGCCCCACTGCGGTGGGTCATCAGAAACTCTTCCGCATCAGCGATGGAACAGGTGTCTTCCAGCGTTGTCAGCATGGCAACGGTATGTTCACAAAAATGATCCGGAGATGCGCCGTTTGCGCAGCTGCAGGAGGATGCTAAAACGATGGCGTATTTTGGCATATTTTTCCGTGCCCGTATCATGATCAGGGCGGACGGGATCCGGAGTCCGTCTTTGACTTCGACCCGTGATGTGATCAGAAACGTATCGTTTTCTTTTTTTGTCAGATTTAAGCTTTTGACATTTCCAAGGACAGAGAGCCTCTGACCGATCTGATAACACTCCTTTGAGCATGCGTGGTCCTGGATATGGTAATCTTCAAATAAAGACATGATGGTTCCTCCTGCGTAAGCTTGATCTTTTTATTGTATCACAGATTGCAGATTGGTTGTCTTTTTATTTGAAAAAAAATATTCTCTGTGTCATAATTATTACAGAACTGCGGACAGTATTTGACAGTTGCGAGGAAGTCAGACAAGCTGACGCGCATTCCGCAGAAAAACGCTGAGGCGTTCTTGAATAGGAGGAAAGGCTTATGTCAAAAAAAGACAGTGAGTTACATTATGATACAAATAGACAAAAGGAAAACCTGTTAGGTACAATTTTTTTGAGTGTGCTGTCTGTTTTGTTTATTGTGATCGGCGTGTGTATGCTTTTTGTGCAAAAGATACAGATTGTTTATCTTCTGTACGCCATCGCAGCAATCATCATCGTGCTTGGAATCGGGATGATGATCCGTTATTATGTCCGGCAGGCCTATCGCAATGTCCATGATTACAGCTTTTCTTGTGGAGCATTGCTTGTCATTCTCGGCGGATGCGGACTGGTGCGAGCGGATGAACTGGTGAAAAGTGTCCCGACGCTGGTTGGTATGCTGGTGCTGATCTTATCCATCATCATGATGCAGCGGGCACTGCAGATCCTGTCCGTGGCGAAGCTTTGTCTGACTGCGGACCGGCTCAAGGCGATGCCGTTATCCAAAATGCTGCAGGCCGGCTGGATCGCGATCATGATATTATCGATTCTGACGCTGATAGAAGCGATCCTGCTGCTTTGCGGCGTGTCAGCGATCACGGGTCGGATCGATCAATTTGAGTATTGGGCGCTTATGATCTCGGGGATTCTGATGTTGGGCAGCCAGCTGATCTCGGAGATCGGTGTCCGCAGGTTTACGAAAAAGGAAGCAAAGCTGCTTGCCCGGATAGCAGCAGAGGCCGAGCAGAAAACGGATGAAGAGGAAGCTTTGCAGGAACAAAAACAGAAAGATCAAAGTGAGGAGATGGAAGCATGAAGAAATTAGGTATGTTTATTGCAACAGGATATGAAGAAGTAGAGATGCTGGCGGTCATTGATCTGGCACGCAGAGCAGGAATCGAATGTGATATTATTTCGGTGACCGGAGAGTCGGTAGTCGAAAGCTCGCACAAGGTCAGACTCGTGGCGGATCAATTGTTTGAGGAAGTGGATCCGGGCACTTATGATGCACTGGTGATTCCGGGAGGCATCCCCGGTACACCGAATCTGGGTGCCCATGAGGGCGTATGCAAGGCACTCAGACAGGCAGCAGAGGATGGCAGACTGGTTGCTGCGATCTGTGCCGCACCGACGGTACTTGGCAAGCTTGGTTTACTTGAGGGCAAGCCGGCGACCTGTTATCCGGGCATGGAGGATGAATTGATTGGCGCTGCAAAGCTGACCGACAAGGTGGTAAAATGCGGCAACATCATCACCAGCCGCGGCATGGGAACTGCGATTGATTTCGGACTGGCAATCGTAGAATATCTGACCGGTTCGCCGGAAGATACCAAAGCACTGGCAAAGAAGATCGTATATCTGGATGCGTAGGAAATGCAAAACGACAATTGACGGAAAAGACTGCGCTGGGTATCATAATTGTATGGATCGATTGTTTTCTAACTGGCTGCCGGCAGGGAGCAGCTTTGGAGTAGTCATTCGTAGAAAGGAGTAATCATTATGCCACAGACAATGCAAAACCTGATGGAATTGTATATTACAGAAATACAAAAGATATATGGGGATCATTTGCGAAAAGTTATTCTCTATGGCTCTTATGCAAGAGGTGATTTTCATGCGGATTCAGATGTGGATCTGATGATTCTGCTCGATATGCCTGATATGGAACTAAAGGTATTCAGCCGGCAACTTTCTTATATGACCTATGATTTTAATATGGATCATGAAGTTGATATAAAACCGATTTCAAAGAGTGAGGAGCATTTTAGAAAATGGGTTGCAAATTATCCGTTCTATGCGAATATTCGTAAGGAGGGTGTGGTTTTATATGAAGCACACGCCGCTCACGATATGTGGGCGGCGTATTTTCGTGCAACGTGTACCTACATAATCTGAATGCTCAGTTCTCATTCGGAATCTGCCGTCCCTCCACGTCCATCGTATAATTGTCTTTGTAGATCAGATCTTTGACCATGACAAATTCATACCCTTTCTTTTTCAGCGTGGTGATCATTTCATCCAAAGCTTCGGCAGTATGCTTGGCTCCGTTGTGGCAGAGGATGATGGAGCCGTTGCCCAGATGTTTGTGGTTGCACACTTTATTGATAATGGTAGAAGCATCGTAGTCCTTCCAGTCCAAGCTGTCCACATCCCATTGGATCGGATAATAGCCAACCTCACGGACCGTTTGGATGACCTCGTTGGAGTAGTCGCCGTATGGTGGA
>JALEJB010000020.1 GCA_022768825.1 Lachnospiraceae bacterium | reverse complement strand
ATCACCATAGTAGTTACCGGCATCATGCATTTCCGGTCTGCGGATCTCGTATTTTTTGGCGGTACAGGGCGTCAGCGCCACGTTGACGATCTTCGTCGGGTCAAGATTCATCTTTTTTGCAAAATAGGTCTTGATCGTCGGCCCCTGCATGCCGATGGGGCTCTTTGCAGTAGAGAGATTGGGGATCAGCTCGGGATAATACATTTCTGTGAACTTGATCCATGCAGGGCAGCAGCTGGTAAACTGCGGCAGCGGCGCGGTCCCTTTGGTAACGCGTTCAATCAGTTCGCTTGCCTCCTCGACGATCGTAAGATCCGCCGCGAAATTGGTATCCAGCACATAGCTGACACCAAGCGCACGCAGCAGTGCCACCATTTTTCCTTCCACGAATGTACCGTCATCCATGCCGAATTCTTCACCGAGGGCAGCCCGGACGGAAGGAGAAGTGCTGACGATCACGATCCGATCCGGATTTTTTACCGCCTCGCGGATTTCTGGATATTCATATCGCTCCGTGATACTGCCCGGCGGACATACATTGGCGCATTGTCCGCAGTGGATACAGACCGCTTCGCCGCCTGTCTGCTCCAGTGTGTAAGTACCGTGTACGCCGATGTCCTGCGTGCAGACATTCTTACACATACCGCATTTGATACATTTGTCTTCGTCTCTGACGATGCTGGGGTTGTCAGGTTCGATGGGAACTCTGACATCCAAAGGCAGATGATTCATGACTTGTCACCTCCATGTTCGTTTTCTTTTGCAAGGCATTCCGTACAGATATAATTGATCTTCAGGTCGAAGGAGATCATGGGAACGCCGATCTGTTTTTGCAATTTTTCAGTCAGATCCTCCAGCATGATATCCAATAGCTTTCCGCACTTTTTACACACCAGATGGTCATGGTGGACAGTCTTGTCATAGCGGTCCGGGCAGCCCTCGACGCAGACCTTTCGGATCAGATTCTGCTCATAAAGGGAGGATAGATTATTATAGACCGTGGCAAGCACTGCCTTCTCATTCTTTTCATGCAGGCGCAGATAGATCTGTTCTGCCGTTAAGTGCTCTGTGGAATTGTTGATGATCTCCAAAATGTAGCGTGCATTTTTTGTCATAGCAATCCTCGCATGTCATCAGAAAAACGGTTGAGTGCAACTAAAAAATTAGAATTATTCTAAAAATATATTAGCATAAATGGAAAAATTTCGCAATTAGTTTTTACAGATCAGAAGATATAAATTAAAATTAAGAAATGTCTATACTTTATAATTATCACGAAAGAATCATTTATACATGCCAGTTTTGTATGTTTTTCGCCCAGATTTACCGAATAATGACAAGTGAAATGAAAATATGCTAAAATGAGCTTTGCAGCGATGTGCGCTTGCGGACATCGACATAAGGCGAAAAAAACACGGAGATGTCAGTCGACGTGATAAAATTTCTGCTGATAATGTACTGGAAACAGTAGAAAGGGTACTTGATGTTAGAACATGAAGAAACAACTATTTGACATTGCGGTCTGTGATGACGTACAGACAGATCGGGAAGAGATCGCACATCTGACAGAGGAGATCTGCAGGGCAGAAGGGATCAGGTCAAGGATCGAGCGATTTGAACATGCGGAAGCTTTGCTGGAGGCCATACAAGGCGGTGAACATTTTGCGCTTTTACTGATAGACGTATTGTTGCCGGGACTGGATGGCATGGAGCTTGCCCGGGTGTTGCGCGGGCAGAATGAACAGGCATCCATCGTTTTCGTGTCCTGCAACCGGGAGATGGCATTGCAGGGATACGAAGTGTCAGCAGCCCGCTATCTGGCCAAGCCGTTGGATCCGGAGAAGATGAAGGAAGCGATCTTGTTCTGTTATGGGCAGTATCAAAAGGCGCGGGGGCTGTTATTGCCGGTGGGCGGCAGCATGAGAAGGATCGCTCCCAGAGACATCTATTATGTTGAGATCATGGGCAGAAAGTGCAGGATCAGACTGGAGCAGGAGGAATGTGATGTCAGCCTTTCCATGTCGGAACTGGAAGATATGCTCCCGGAGCATGATTTTATCCGTTGTCATCAGAGCTTTCTGGTGAACTGGCACCATGTACAAAGTCTGCGGACAACTGCCATCGAGCTCACAGACAAACGAATCGTTCCGGTCAGCAAGCACCGTCTCAAACAGGTGCGGCAGGCATTTGTGGATTATATGAAGATGTAGAAAATCATGAAACCTCCCAATATACGCAAGGCGGGATCGCTTTGCGTATATTGGGAGGTTTCTGCGTCGTGATATCCTACAGCGGAAGGATCACCGTCACCTGATACGTCGTCTCTGTCTCCTCGATGGAAAGCGTATGCTCCCCAAAGCGGCTCATGATCTGGCGTATGATCTTTATGCCATACCCATGCGTTTGCGTGGGTATTTTTTCCGTTTTGTTGTCCGAAGCCGCTCTGGAATTTTCGCAGGAAAAGACAAAGAACCGGTCTTTGCAGTGGAGATCCAGCCGGATGATAGGCTTACTGATTCCGGGAGCGGAGGCGGCGTTGATGGCATTGTCTAAAATGTTTGCCACCAGGCAGCACAGCTCGGGATCGGAGAGCGGCAGATGCGCGGGCGCTTCGGCGCGGACGATCTCGATTGAAATATTCTTTTCGGCTATCGCATGGAGCTTTCCGTTCAGGAGAATGTTCAGTGTCTGGTTTTCGGTGGATATGACAGGACGCACATCTTCCACCTGTCCGATCAGCTCGTCCAGATAACTCTCGATCTGCTCCGGTGTATCCTTTGCCATCTGACGCAGCAGGGAATAATGCTTCATGGTATCGTGGCGGATCATCATCACTTCCTGAGATTGCCGGCGCAGATTCTCATAGCTTTCCATGGCAAGCTCGTTTCGGGCAGTCAGGACAGCCAGCTCCGTGCGGCGCTCCGACTCCCGGTCAAATAGCTCCATTACTACGGCGGCCAGACCGGAGATCAGCACGAGATTCCAGATCAGCTTTAAAGAGGCATTTGGTACGTGCGTGATGGTATCACCCTGTAACCTTCGAAGGACCGTGGAAATGTACTCCGGATAGAAGGGAATGCACGCCAAAAGGTACAGCGCATAGCCGCCGGTCAGGAGCAGCGCAGTCTTCGAAAGATAGCTGAAAAACCGGTTTCCCTTTTTCCAAAGCACGAAAGCGCAGGTCACAGCGACAAGCAGCGTGACAAAACCGGTATACTGGGGCAGATTTAGGATAAACATATAGTGGTCGCCGTTTGAAACCGAGTTCCCAAGCTGTGTCAAAAGATAGAGCAGTGTGGCGCACCACTGGATGGCGGTGCAGGACAGGTACAGCGGGCGCAGATGCTTCGCCTGAAGGGCCAGGAAGAGCAGCAGAATGCCCACAGACAGGTGAAAGCTCGTCCATACCAGATCAAAGGAGGCGACTCCGATATAGCGGGCGGTAAAATCCGCCTTTGCCAAAAGGTTGCAGATCTGCATCAGGATCGCCAGCGCCACCACGGGAAGCTGAAGGGAGATGCTTCCGGCGGTGGCATTTCGGATCAATGCCGCCAGCAAAAGCAGCTCCAGTGCAAACAGAAATGCTACGGGGAGCATGGTCTGGGAAGCGGATGCGATCAGACCACTCTCATAGGCATAGCCACAGTAAAGGCGTACATTGCAGGGCCACACCGTGATCTCGTCGGATTCTACTTCCGAATAGGCAGAACTGGACTGGGCAATGGTCAGCGTTTGTCCGAGATAGTCCGGCGGCAGGGAGACGGTGATCGTCTCCAACCGATCCCACTCCAGATTGGAAAGCGTTAAGTATCCGATCCGGTTTTCCTGCTCCGGAAAGTCGGTATAGATCAGTGTGTCACCAACAAAAATGCTGAAGGTCTGATTGACGGAGCCAATCTGCAGCGTCGGGCTGTCCAGCTCCTCCGTCAGCATGCGGGAATAGTAAAAGGTCTGACCCGGGTGATCGGCACCGAGATATCCGCCGGCACCATCCGGGGTCAGTTCCGTGATAGTTCCCGCCTCGTTGGTGTAGACGGTCCAACCCTTATTTCCTTCCCATTCCTGACCATCCTGCGGAGCCAGGGACAGGTCATAGGAGGCATCCTCCATGGGCCTGGTATAATAAAAAACTGCCATGGCAGACGGGATACATATCAGGACGGACAGGAAAACAGCAAAAAATAGTGAGGGTAATTTTTTCATTTCTCTTTTCATTGGTAAGCCTTCCTTTATTAGATTGTTTGTAACTGTTCAGAACAGTTACGATTGTTTTAGTATAACAATGTTTTTTTTACTGTCAATAGCGCCTTTGACACCAGTTAGCATTTTCCAGACAGTTTTGTTGGAATTTTGGTTCATTTTCAAGTTTTCATTTTACAGAAAATCCGCTATACTATCAGTAAGTGACTGGTATAGCGGATTTTTTCAGGAGGTGGCATATGGCGAGAACAGTTGCGATCGGAATACAGGATTTTGAACAGCTTATTTCGAATCACTATTTTTATATTGATAAGACGAATTTTATCCGGGAATGGTGGGACGGTGGGGATAGTGTGACATTGATCGCCAGACCGCGCCGATTTGGCAAGACGCTGAATATGAGCATGCTGGAGAAATTTTTCTCCGTGGAGTATGCAGGCAGAGAGGATCTGTTCGAGGGATTGTCCATCTGGCAGGAAGAAAAGTATCGTGCGCTGCAGGGGACATATCCGGTGATCAGCCTGTCCTTTGCGAGGATCAAAGAGGATGACTATCAAAAAGCGAGAGCGAAGATCTGTGAGGTGCTCAC
>JALEJB010000016.1 GCA_022768825.1 Lachnospiraceae bacterium | reverse complement strand
TAGGAGGAAACAGTATGTCTATTCAACACGAAAAAGAAAACAAGCAAATTACACAAGATCAGGTAAATGAGCTGCTCACACATGAGACCCGTGTAGCGACCAATATGGAGAAGGTCAAGACGGGCTATGACGCGAATTATTACAGCATGGAAAAGACCATGCAGGACAGACAGCTCATTGACGATCTGTTGAAGCTGCCGGAGAGCACGACACTGAAGCTTTCCGACGAACAGAAATACCGGCTGAAGACGATCCAGGGACGCAATATCTCGCATATGTTATTAAATCAGAACGCTTTCACCGGTGACAGCAGCGAGATGAAAGCGGTGAAGAAGCATGTACAGGAACTGGAGCAGCTGATGAGTCAGCCACTGCAAAAAGACACAATGCTACAATCCATCGAAAATCTTCAGATCGCCTATATGGACGCACTGGCTTCCTGCCGGTATTACTGTGAGCACAAGGATCCGTCCTTTGAGTCCGGTCGGGAACGTAAGCAGGCGGTGATGGATACATATCAGCAATTAAAGAAGGAGTCTGAGCAGCTTACCGTTGCAAAGAAACTCATGGAGAATGGACAGCTGACAGAGGAAGTGACAAATCCGCAGGATCTGCTCGTCGCTGCGCAGAAATCGATGGCTGCCAACCAGAGTATGCCACAGCAGCAGAAAACAGGGATTCAGGCACTGACCTTTGATTCCTTTGCCATGATGATCGGAACCTATAACCGTGGGCAGGTGGAGTTTGACGGAAAAGGTCTGAAAATGATCAACAACGGCAAATTCTCATTGTCAAGCGGAAGAGCGTCAATAGAGAACCGTAAGATTCGCGAACAATTTCTTGCCGTCGTGCTGGAGAGACTTGGAATAGAGGATGCGCGGATCCTGCAGAATCGTCTGGAGAAGCAGTTGGGTCTGGATGATGAGAGTGAGGAGCTCAAGCCGCTTTCACGCAAGGTCATCAAGGATGTGGTAGCTATGGTAAATGATCGTACCTCACTGGTTGAAAAATTGTTACGAGAGACAGAGCTGCTGGAAGAGGAAGAAAAGAAAGCTCAAAGTGCGCGAGACCTAGCAGCCGAAGAAAAACGAAGGGAAGATTCAACAAAGACACAGGTACAGCTGGAAGAGGAACAAAAAGCAGAAGAGGAACGACAGAAAGCGCTGGAAGAAGCGCGACAAAAAGAGGAAGCAGCTAAGACGCAGGAACAAAGAGAAGCGGAACAAGCCGAGAAAAGGCGAAAAGCAGAAGCTGAAAAGAAATTGAAGATGAAGTATGCCTGCGCCAAGACTGTCAATCAGATGATCGGCGGAAATCTGAAGGTATATGAGCGCGCCCATACAACCGCAGAGCAGGAAGCGCTTCTGAAAAAGGAGATCACTACGATTCTGGATCGCGCAAGAGAATTGGGAACGAAGGTACCGCAGTTGTCCAAACATCAGATGGACAATCTCGTCAGAGGAAATATATCGAAGCTCCGTGATCGGATCTTCCGGTCGATTTATCAGACTTATGAGGCAATGAATCATCTGAACGGTGGTGAAGCCGTCGATGAAAAGCTTCTGCTGGAAAATAACGATGCAATTACCAGAATGGCAGCCTTTGCGATTGTTCAGGAGGCAGCAACTTCCGAACTGGGCGCGGAATATGCTAAATATGACCTGAAACTGTGCATGCAGAATACGGCTTTCCAGTTAAGTGGAAAGCAGGACCTGGAACAGGATTTTACGAAAGGCTATGTGGGAAATCTGGCATTCAGAGGTTCCCTTGGCCTGGAACATTCGGTGGAAAAACGATTGGCGAAAAATAAGACATGGCAATCCGACAAACGAAGATTAAAACGCGGTATGGACGCTCTTGCCAATCTGTGTGAGAAGCTGCAGACACTGACAGCTTATGAGAAAAAAGCATTTGGTCAGGGGCTCACCGGAATGGAAGCAGCAAAGCTTGAGACACTGGGTCTGGATATTCAGACAATGCTGACCTCGGATGTCATGCAGGATATGCAATTTGTCGCAGACGGTCTGAAGGATACCAGATTTCACGTAGGCTTTGAGCAGGCAAAATCTCTGGTTACAGGTGAAAATCCGATCTCCTTTGAGACAGTGACAAAACATATTTCCGATGCTGCGAAGATGAAGGATGAACAGCAGGAACTGGCCGACAAGAGTTTCAGATATGAGATAAAGAAAGCAGATAAGGAAGAGATATATTACCATGACATTTTACTCGAATCATTTGTCGATAGAATGAAAACGGAGCAAGCACGTGCAGTTGCAAAGGTGTTTTTCATGATGGCCGATCCGGCGATACTGATTAAGAGCGAACAGGATGAGCAGGCGAAGGAATTGCGCTATCTGCGTGATGTACTGCGTGCCTTCCCAATGAATCAGGAATATGCCGAAAACATCTATCTGGCAGGTGTCAATATCAGACTGGAGCAAAATGAAAGCAATCTGCTGAAGTTTTTTATGGGCGGTCAATCCATCCGGCTTCCCGGTAATGCCAAGCAGCTTGCAGATCGTCTGGAATTGGATATGGTCAAGGGAAAGAGTAAGGACAGAGAAAGCGGTGAGGAACTGTACGGTACGGTAAATGTCCTGCAATTGATTCAGGGATTACAGTATGATGCGGCGAATCTGGCGGAGGTGAAGCGAATCCGCAATCTCTGCGTCCATGTTCTGGAAGCAAAAACCGGCTTCTCAAATACGTTTTTTGACAGTACGACAACAAAAGACCTGAGAAATCTGGCGATTCTCATGTTAAGGGGAGAACTTACAAAGGAGCAGTTGGAAAATACCGTCAATGAATATCAAAATCAAAATATAGATCAGATTAATGACGCAGAGACCCAGGAACTTTTGAAAAAACTTGCAATGCAGGATCCGATCGTCGTTGAGCAGAAGGTGAAGATCATGCCGTCGCTGCTGAAGGCACCGGAAACAGATGAGGTACAGCTGACCGAAGAAGAGAAACAGGTCAAAAACCTGATTGAAGAACTGCTCTTCTCCGAGGAAACCTGGAAGATGGACGAGATGAAGGAGATGCAGGAGGATAAGGGTACTCGGATCAAACGTCTGTTACTGAAACATGTTGATGGGTTGAGTGCGGTCTTATGCAAGCCGGAAATATTGGAATCTGCATTGGATAAGCTGGCACTTACGAGCTTGGGCGAAGAAGCGGGGATTGATTTCAAAAATCAGTTTCGAATTTTCATTGAAGATTTTTTGAATTCGGATACGATAAAGAATTTCAAAGGACTATTCAAGAATCAAATGTTGTTATCCTCTGTACTCAAATATTTTCTGGATGAAACCGGGGATGAGAAGATGCCATTGTCCATACAAGCGGCACTGTATCTTTACAAAAAGAGCAATCATTTGGAGATAAGCGTAGAAGAGATTGCAAATAACCTTCGTGACGAATTACTGGAGCATTTGGAAGGATTAGAAACAGAAGTGGACCAGGCAATCGGATCGGGAATGAATATGATTCAGGAAATCATCAGTGATGCCGTGGATGAAGCCTTTCAGACAGATGAAGACGAAACGCTGCAACAGACCGAACAGAATCAAAAAGCAGAACAACAAGCAGTACAAAATGAACAAAATACAGAACAGAAAGAAGAACAAGATCCTTCGGAGATTTTGGATAATATCATTGCGCAAGAGACGACGGGAACCAAAGGACAGGGAATGTTTATTCAAAAAGTATTAAAGACATATTTTGCCCAGATGCCGGCGATTGATCAGCGCTCCATGTTGGCAAGCGCGTTGCGCAATTTAAAACCGCAAAAGCCACTGCCGGAATTCAAGAAATATATTGATATTCCGAAGGAACTATTGGAGAATTCTGAGAATCTTTCTGAGGAGGAGAAAGCAGCCAGGGCGAAGGCCATAGAGGAAATAAAAGCAAGAAATATGCAGATTAAGTCAGAAAATGAAGCAATGGTGGACGAATACTTAATGGCTCAACAGCAGCAACGAAAGAAAACGATGGCAGCCCTTTTGGGTGGTCTGTTAAAGGGTGCCGGTCCGTTGCTGCAGAAAATGCTACAGGGTATGCCGTTGGATTCGCTGCCGGAGGAGCTGAAAAGCGCATTGCAGGATATGAAGTCCAATCTGGCACCGATTCCGGATGAAATCGTGAAGGCACGTATGCTTGGAATCGTTGAAAATTCCGGAGGAACTATCACAAAAATTGAAATAAATAAATCAATGGGCGCAGCTTCCGTCGGTCAGGTATTTTTGTGTACGATCTATGGCCCTAATATGCCAACAGAAGGTAATGAAGTGGTTATCAAGCTTCTACGACCGGATGCGCGAAACCGCATGATGCGTGAAAAGAAGGTCATGACCGCTGCTGCGAAAGACACCGGTGAAGGAATGTTAGCCACCTATCTGGGACAGTTAGAACGCATTGAGGAAGAATTGGACTTTCGAATTGAAGCTCGCAATGCGCAGGCAGGTCAGATCTACAATGAACGATTTGAGGGTAGTGAAGAAAACTGTGTGAGATGTGTAAAAGTAAATCAACTGGCGGAACCGACTGCCAATACATTGATGCTGGAAAAAGCCGGTGGTGAGACACTGGATAAGATTTTGAGGGATGCGCATACGGAGTTCCGGGATATGATGAACCCCTTCTATGTTCATGATGAGAATGGTGACGTGCAAACGGATGATAATAAGGAGCCACAGATGCAGAAGCTGACTGCAGCGAATGCGCACCAGTTGATTGAAGTGCGTCAAAAACTTGCTAAGAAAGCATCGGATCTTCGGATCGCTGTGCCGCACTTGTTGGAACTGGCGCAAAAGTGGGTGAATGAAGGTATCTTCGGAAGAGATGGAAGCGGTTTTTATCACGGGGATCTTCACGCCGGAAATATTATGATGGATTTTAGATCTGATAAGTTGACTGTGATTGATTTTGGAAATGCCACGATCCTGAACAGCGATCAGCAACGTAGTATCATACGTATGATCCTGGCTGCGCAGGTAAATCAGCCGGAAGATTTTATACATGAGTTCCATAATCTGATGTCAAAAGAAAAGAAATACGAGGAAACTTATCAGAAACAAAAAGAAGCATATACACAAATCCTCAAAGAGGTTTTTGCGATAGGAAGATCTGAAAATGTAGGGCAGCGAGTGCTCGTGGCTTTATTGAAAGCGCAGAGTCTTGGAATCGCATTGCCGACGGAAATAATCAATTTTTCAAACTCTCAGGTTCGCCTGGCGAATTCGATCAAAGAATTGAACGACATAATCCTATCTTACGAAAAAGCGATGAAACAACTGAGTGAGCAGATAGATCAAGTGGATGCAAAGGTGGATCCTATCTGTATGGCGAAGATAGAGATGCTGAAACAAGCGGAAAACCCAATGAATCTTCTCTCAAAGAGAGTGGACGAACTGAAACCGATCACTCAGGAAAATTTTAAAGATCAGGTGAATGAAAAAACCCAGGAGAAACGTGAAGCGTTTGATGAGGCATGCCCGGTACAGACGAGATACCGCGAATGGATGAACAATGTCGAAGCGTTTCAAACGCTGGCACAGGTATCGAATGAGGAATTGCCAAAGCAACGGGATGCTTTCAAAGAAAAGCTGTTCAAGCAGCTGGAGCAGATGAGAGTGATCGCTGCTCCTGAGGAAACCGCCTCGTTCAACGAACTGCAGCAAAAACTGGAACAGTGTCTGCAGCAACCGTCAGAAAATGTGCAGAGATTTCGGGAACTTGTTGAGCAACTGGCACAAAGCATGCGCCTGACGGAATATCAGAAGGATCTGGACGATTACCGGAAACTGCAGGATCAGGATCTCTCCGGACAAAAAAGGGATGCGGAAAATAGAAGAAAAGAACTGAAGAATGCAATCAATAATGAGACGGAGGAAACAGAAAAGGCAAAGAAAACGCAAGAACTGAAAGCGGTGGAGGCAAATATCGAACATTTGGAGCAGGAAATATCAAAAATGGACGCATTGCAAACAAAGCTTTTTGAGATCTACGAAAAGCACTATACATATGATCAGGTTCAGAACCATGACTACATGAAAAACGTGAAAGCATTTCTGGAGCTTGAAAACAATCCGGAAAATGCGGAGCAGATACAGGCGCTGGAACAGGAGCTGGAGATTTGGTTTTTGGATGAAAAAAATCATGGCACACAGCTTCGCGAAGCCTATCAAGAGTTGCGCACGGCCCAGAAGGAGAAATCGGCAGATCTGGCGGTCAAAGAGTATGCTTTTTTGAGTTTATTCAGTAAGGCTTCTTATCGTAAGCTTAATGCTTATTACAACGCACTCGGGATCAGGCCGAGCAGTGAGGAACTGGAAGATTTCATGGATGCAATGTGTGATGTAATCAGCACAAAGTCGAAAATTGCGCTTGCCAAAAAGATGGGTATTGTTTTTGGTCAAAGATATGAGAAGCTGATTGATGAAGTGGAGAAAAGGGAAAATCCGGACAAAGAAGATGATACGAACAATGAAGAAAATGGTTGATCATAGCAAGAATTAGGAGGGGCGAATATGTCCATTCAACATGAAAAAAACAAACAGATCACACAAGATCAGGTAAATGAGCTGCTCACACATAAGACCCGTGTGGCGACCAATATGGAGAAGGTCAAGACCGGCTATGACACGAATTATTACAGCATGGAAAAAACCATGCAGGACAGACAGCTCATTGACGATCTGTTGAAGCTGCCGGAGAGCACGACACTGAAGCTTTCCGACGAACAGAAATACCGGCTGAGGACGATCCAGGGACGCAATCTTTCTCACATTCTGTTAAATCAGAACAGCTTTACCGGCGACAGCGATGAGATGAAAAAGGCGAAAAAGTATGTCCAGGCATTGGAAAATCTCATGAGTCAGCCACTGCAAAAAGATACGATGAATCAATCCATAGCGGATCTGGAGACTGCCTACCTGGAAGCAATCGCAGCCTGCAAGTATTACTGCGATCATAAGGATCCGTCTTTTGAGTCCGGTCGTGACCGCAAGCAGGCAGTTGCGGATACCCTGGAACGACTGCGGGCAGAGTCCGCGCAGCTGTCCGAAGCAAAGCGACTGCTGGAAAGCGGACAACTGACAGAGAATGTGACAAGTGCACAGGATCTGCTTGTTGCCGCACAGAAATCCCTGGCGGTCAACGAGCTTGAACGCACAGGCCGCAGACAGAAAAAAACGGGTCTCGAAGCACTGACCTTTGATAGCTTTGCAAGAATGATCGGTACCCACAACCGCGGACAGGTGGAATTGGACGGAAATGGACTGAAAATGATCAATAATGGCAAATTCTCCCTGTCAAACGGCGTGGCATCGGTAGAAAACCGGTTACTTCGCGAGCGTTTTCTCGTGATTGTCATGCAAAAGCTCGGTGAAAAATATGTGCCATCCATGTATGAACGTATCCGAAACACACTGGGTCTGGATCAGGCGGATGACAGGATGCTGCCGCTTTCCCGTCAGCAGATCAGGGATGTGGTTGCATTTGTCAATGACCAGACATCAATGGTTGACAAGGTACTGCATGAGGGAAAAGAGGCATCCGGGGCGAAACATCGTTTCGCACTGGAAGTCGATCACATGATCGGTGGACAGGTGGAGGACTATGAACGCGCCCGCACCACAGCCGCCCAGGAACAGATCCTAAAAAAAGAGATTCAGACGATTTTCGATCAGGCGAAAAAAGACGGAATGGATGTGCCGGAATTGACCAAGCACCAGATGGATAATCTGGTGAAGGGCAATATCTCCCGCCTGCGTGACGGTATTTTTCAGGCAGTCAACAAAATCTATGGCGCCATGTGCAGTCTGAACGGCGGTGAGGCGGTGGATTTTAATAAGCTTGCCGGCACACAGAGCGTGTTCAACCGGATCGCTGCATACACGATCATCCGGATGACAGCCGAGACAGAGGCAGGACGGAGAGTTGCGCACCAGGATCTGGACCTGTTTATCAAGGTAACAGCCTTTGAACTTTCCGGAAAGAAGAAACTGGCGAAAGATTTCGGTCAGATCTATGTGGGAAATCTTGCAATCAGAGGCGCAATGGGCTTAGAAGGCGCGGTAGAAAATCGTTTGCCGAAAAACAAAACCTGGCAGAAAGACCCCCACAAGGTAAAGCGCGGAATGGATGGACTGGCCAAACTGTGTGATGCCATGAGAAAGATTTCCAATTACGAGGAAAAAGCTTTCTTTCAAGGGCTCACTGAGGAACAGGCAGCCGATCTGCAAAAAATCGGCAATCAGGTGGTGGAGCTGCTCAGTGGAGAAAGTCACGGGGATCTCTCGTTTGTGGCAAACGAACTGAAAGGAACCCGTTTTGCTGAGGGATTCAAGGAGGCAAACGCACTTGCCGGAGTAAAAGACAAATCCCTGCTTCTTAGTTCCATTGAAAGTATCGTAAAGGCGACAACGATTCACAAGAAAAACGAATCGTCAGATGAAAATGCGGTTGCGCAGCAGAAAAAAGCGGTTGAAAAACAGGAGGAACCGGTTGAAAAACAGGAGGAAACGGTATCCCGCGCGGATGCTTTTGCGCGACTGTCCCTGCTCAGTGATGAGGGACGTGCAGTTGCCAATGTGCTGCTACTGGAGACGACACCGGCCTCGCTGATCAAAGACGCTTCCGATGAGACGATCCATCAGATCCTGGTGCTGCGCACTGCGCTGAATGCGTTTCCGGAAGGAGAAGCATATGCGGAAAATCTGAATCTGGCAGGAGTGAATCTCCGGTTGGAGCAATCCAAAGGCGGTCTGCTTCAGATGAAGCTGGAAGGTGAGACGATAGCGATTCCGTATCATATCCGGACACTGATCAAGCGTATGGATATAGAGATGATCGACGGCAAAAACAAAGAAGGGGAAAGCGGACTGGATCTCTATGGCAAGGAATATGCCCGTCAGATCTTAGAGTCGTTGGATCCGAAGAGTGCAGATGAAGGTCAGATCCGTCATATCCGCAATATCTGTTTCAAAAT
>JALEJB010000186.1 GCA_022768825.1 Lachnospiraceae bacterium | reverse complement strand
ATTGCGGTGACATCAGATATCCATTATTATGGATTGCTAAAAACAATTGGAACAACCAACAGACAGTTAAAGAGAATTGTATTAAAACAGGCTTTGTCACTTAGTTTTATTGCCATTCCCATAGGCTTAGTGCTGGGCTTTGTAACATCATACTTTGTTTTCCCATTTATTGTTGTCAATTTGGCTATTCAAAAATGTGAGATTATTCCAAATGGATGGGTATTTTTGATATGTGCACTTTTTTCCTGGTTTACCGTGAGAATCAGCTGCGAAAAGCCTTTCCGATTTATAAGAAAAATATCGCCGGTGGAAGCGGTAAGGTATAACGATACTACGGTAGGAAAACTGTCAAAGAACAGAAAGAGCAAAAAAGTAACTACTTATTCCATGGCATGGGAAAATCTTAAGAGAAATAAACGCAGAACGGTGGCAGTTCTTTTATCTATGGCACTTAGTATTGTTATGATTAATGTTACCGTATCGATTGTAGCCTGCATGGATCAGGAAAAATATATTTCAAATTTTGCCGGTGCGGATTTTACAATTGCGGATGCATCAATTATGAATGCTACCACTTTTGAAAGTGTTTGCGATGGAGTTCGATTACAGGACATACAGGCATTGGAAAGCAATTTGGAAGTAGAAGAATCCGGTGCGATTTATATGTCGGAGTCACTGCAACATTTGGAAGGAACACCATATGAACGTTTCGTGGCGCTTTATGAAGAACATCCGGACTGGTTGATCTATGATATGTCACAGAAGGAAAGCTATGATCAGCTGGTTTACGAAAATAAGAGCATAAATTCTCATATTTATGGAGTGGACCAAATTGTTTTTGATCAGATGGAAATGGATACGAAGACTGTGGATTATGAAACCTTTTGCACCGGCGACTATGCGATTGTTTCCTCGCCTGTCGAAGGAGGAAATAACGACAGCGAATATGCCTATTATCATGTTGGAGATAAGATAACGGTAGATTTTCCTGATGGGAGCAGCAAAGAGTATGAGGTGATTGGAATCGGAGATGTGAGCTATTCTATGGGACCCGGACATTCTCATGGAATGGACATCTATATTACGATTCCGGCCGAGGAGTATAGGAAGGTTGTTTCGGATACCAAAGGAGCTCTTAAATACTTCATAAATGTAAACGATGATCATATAGATACTGCTGAAGAATATATATCTGATTATTGTGACAATATTAGCGGGGGGCTGGATTACACATCAAGAAAGACGTATTTGAAGGATTTTAATAATGCGATCAGTACCTTCCTTGTAATCGGAGGAGCATTAAGTGTGATTCTTGCATTGATCGCAATATTAAATTTGATTAATTTGACATATACCTCCATTCATGAGAGAAAGCAGGAACTGACAGTGCTTGGTGCCATTGGAATGACAAAAAAACAAATCGCAGCCATGTTATCTTATGAAGGAATATTCAGAGTTTTACTTACATTTGCATCAGTGCTTACCATAGGTCAGCTGCTCAATTATGCAATTGTCTATTTGATGGCAGGAGAGATGATTATGTTTAGCTACAAGTATGTTGTATGGCCGATGCTGGTGTGTATTCCTGTCTTTTTGATGATTGCTGCACTTATTCCGAGGATGATTTGGAGAAACAATGATATCGCATAGTCTCCTTAAACGATACTAGAAAAAAACGATCGTTAACTATCATTGGGCTTGTGGTAATTGCACGTTCCGCAATGCGGCATCGGATGCGAATTTGAAGAAGGTGTATGCAGTGGTTGATAAACCAATGATATGTGACAGAAAGTAGTTTCCTCTTGACATATCTCAAAAGTGAGATTAGTATAAATATTATAACTTGTCTCAAATTTGAGAATAGTCAGAAAGGGAGGTAACGAAGAGGTAACGAATATGAAACAATACTTAAGATCAACATTTGCAAAGGCATTACGAACATATCTGGCGATTTTACCGTTTGCAGTCATTGGTGGAATCACTGTGGGGCTTTACATGATTGAGCATACGGCACCGGAGGTTATTGAAACGGCTGTTGCGCAGATGGGAAGTTATCAGGCATTGATCGCAGTTACTACGATTCAGTCATTGGTGTATTCATTGTTTGCCTGGGTGGTCGGCTATTTGATTGCATACCGGCTTGATTTGGTGAAGCCTTTTCGATTTGAAGCAGCAGTTCTGAAAAAGGTATGTCCGGCGATCGTGGTTCTAGGGCTTTTATTTGCTGCTGATTACTTCGTGATGGGACGAATGATTCCGGAAGTGGCAGCAGATTATGAAAAAGGAATCAGCGCAGCATACTTTATCAGTTCTTTAACCTATGGAGGAGTAATCGAGGAGATCTTACTTCGCTGGTTTTTCATGGGACTTATTGCACTGATTCTGGTGATGATTTTTGCGAGAAAAACAGATAAAAAAGAGATTCCGGTCTGGATATTTATTGCAGCGAATGTGATTGCGGCACTTGTGTTTTCAGTAGGGCATCTGCCTGCAACGCAGATGTTTTTTGGAAGAATCACCGGCTTGATCCTGATTCGTTGTTTTCTGCTGAATGGTTTATTTGCCTTGTTTTTTGGAAGGTGGTTTCGCAAGTATGGTATTCAGTATGCAATGTTAGGACATTTTGGAATACATTTCATATCTAAAATCATACTGATTTGTGTGATATAATGAGTGCAAGAGAGTCAACATGCTTGCATGATTGACGAACGACGAATGTTGATCATGTGCTGTTTTTGCACATGATATAATGTACGCGAAGGCAAAAGTGAGCATAGTATCAGACGGATGCAGATGCTTGCATCATGCAGATGTATGATATTATGCGAGCGCGCCCGCGATCACGGAAAACCAAAGGTTTTTCGTGATTTTGCCGAAGCAATTACGTATAGGATATCATATGGAGACCTGCTATGAAAAAAGATTATATGGAAGCCTGTATGAATGCCACGCGTCAGCGAATCATTCAGGTCATCATGCGAAAAAAAGAGGCAACATCTGCCGAAATAGGAGAGGAATTACAGGATATTCCGAGAGCCAGCCTTTATCGTCATATAAAAGTGCTGCTTGATGCCGAAATTATAACTGTGGTAAAGGAAGCGTTCAAACGTGGTTCCATGGAAAAGACCTATGCCATTGCAACGCAGATGCCTTATGACGATACGAACGAGGAATATAACCGAATGATCCAATCGGCACTGATGGGATTGCAGGGAGAATTTCATCGTTATTTCAATGGAGAGGATCCGGATCCGATAAGGGATTTGCTTACGGTGGGATCTGCTTCGCTTATGATGAATGATGAGGAAACGATGGAATTTATCAAGGCTTACGGTGAACTGATTCAGAAATATATGCCCAACAAACCGGCTGAAGGGCGGAAGGTGAGAAAGGTTACATTTGTCATTTCACCGAATGAGTATTGACTCTCCCCTCTTTTTGGATGGGAAAGGCAGTATTTGAAGGGAAACAAATGATAATGTTGTTGTCTGTTTTGGTGTCAGTCGGTTGGATCATATATTTAAAAAGACAATACGATAGAAGGATGTAAATGCCCCGAAGCGAACTGTTGACAAGTTACCCACTGGTTACTATAATAAAAGTTACCTGCGGGTAACTTTTTGCTTTTAAAAGAGGAAAATTAACTATGAAAATCACAAAACAGGAGATCTTAGATACTGCGTTGGATGTTTTTGCGGAGAGAGGATACGCCAGTACGATTCTAAAGAATATTTCAGATCGTCTGAATGTTACCAAAAGCGCACTGTATAAACATTACGAGAGCAAAGAGGCATTGTGGGATGCATTGATCAATCATGTGGAGCAGTATTACCGTGAAAATTTTGGTAATACGGAGAGCATTGTGATTCCGGGTAGTATGGATGAACTGACAGAGCTGACCCTGCGTCAGTTACAGTTTACCATGCACGATGAGACGGTGCGAAAAGTTCGAAAACTACTTACCATGGAGCAATTCAGAAATGAGCGTGTCAAAGCATTGGCAGAAAAATACTTTCATTCTAACATTGTATCCATCTATACTACAATTTTTCGGGGAATGGCAGAAAAAGATCTGATACAAATCGGCAATCCTGAACTTGTGGCAATTGAATACACTGCACCCATTTCTGTGATGCTTCAAGCGTATGACAGAGCACCTGACCGGGAGTCGGAGATCCATCACAAAATACAGGAGCATATTCTTTTTTTTATATCTGTTTTGCAGCGAGAAGATGAAGATTAGAAACAGCAATGTTTCTTGTTATGAGGGGTGCTTCTCTGAAAGATGAAATACGAAGAGAACAGCTGGAAGCAATGAAGACAGTCATGGTCGGCGACCGGATCAGAGATCGGGAAATTCAGTTTTCAAACTATTATATATTTTTCTGCCCAACCAAATGTGAATCAATGACATGGGCAGAGGAAAGCGGCTTCTTTTTGTAAATTTTCTGCCCAAAGCAATATAAATCAATGACATGGACTGAGAAAAAACAGCTTCTTTTGCGGTTTCTCTGCCCATATCAATAATAAATGCATGATATGGACTGAGAAAAACGATATTTTTTTGTGATTTGTCTGCCTAAATTAATACGAAACGGCTTGGCTGGGCAGAGAAATATGACTGATTTCTGAAATATATCTGCCCTAGAATGACATGATGATTAAGAATGGGCAGATAACAACATGGAGCTACCGATAGACGGTTAGCCTGAATACCAATTTGCCATCAACAAGATCTGCAATGTCCTGGGGATGCAGACAGGTTGATGAATTTGAGGACAAGGAAAACGAGATCACAAAAGTATTTGCAATTACTAGAGAGGAGTGGCTGGTACTTAAGCAGAAATTCAATGTGAAGCATTATGTGTCAATTGCTGTGTTGGAACGGAAAATTTTTGACTATCGAGGAGAAAATATTGATTAGAATTGAATTATTATCAACAAAAAACTTTAAAGAAGATTCTTTGGACAATTATCAAAGGACACAGGATGTAAAAAAAGTATATCGTAAAAACAGTGGAGAATATATTCTTGTAGACTGTGTTTATACAGAAGATTGGGATATGGAAAAAAGACGCTCTGTGGCAAAGGATATCAGCAGTGATGATTATATTACCTATCTTGCAATTGAAAATGGTGAAGTAATTGGATTTATTGGGTTAAAAAAACATTTGGTTGAAGAAACATATATGATTTTAGATTTGATGCAAGTATCGGCTACCTGTAGAGGGCAGGGTATTGGAAGAAAACTGTTTGATATCGGAAAGGATGAAGCTCGAAAAGCTGGAGCACAGGCTTTGTATATTTCGGCATGTTCATCGGAAGAAACGATTGCTTTTTATAAAGCTATGGGAGCTAAAATGACAAATTGTCCAATAAAAGAGATTGCGGAAGACGAACCATATGATGTGCAAATGGTTTGTTATGTTTCATAGATTGGGGCGAGTGTTTTTTTGCGAAAAATATATCTGCATGAAATCATATTGGAGAAGTAATATGTATTTGACAATGATTCCTTAAAAAAGGTCATAAGACCGGAAAAATGGAGCTTAATTGGAGGCTTTTATGGACTACATCATAAGAAAGTTAAAACAAGAAGAAGGAAAGGTATTGGACACCTTTTTATATGAGGCGATATTTATTCCGGAAGGAGTAGAGGCACCACCAAAAGAAATTATTCATCAGCCGGAATTGCAGGTGTATGTGGATGACTTTGGAAATCGAACAGGTGACATATGCTTTGTGGCTGAGGCTGATGAGTCTGTAGTCGGGGCTGTATGGGTTCGTATGATGAATGACTATGGCCATGTTGATCATGAAACACCTTCCTTGGCGATTTCTCTTTTGAAGGAATATCGAAATTATGGGATTGGCACAGAACTCATGAGAAAGATGTTGGCCGAATTGAAGGCATGTGGTTATAAGCAGGCTTCATTATCCGTTCAAAAACAGAATTATGCGGTGAAAATGTATCAAAAACTGGGGTTCCAGATCATGGATGAGAACGAAGAGGAATATATCATGGTTTGTGAGTTATTAAAGAAAATGCATATATTGGTTGTTTATTGTCATCCGAGCAAAAACAGTTTCACGCATACTGTCAAAGAGTCATTTGTAAAGGGACTTGAGGATGCCGGGTATTCCTATGAGATTTCTGATCTGTATGCGGAGAATTTTTGTCCGGTAATGTCTGAGGACGAATATCTGCGAGAAGGATTTTATCGAATGGATCGTCCGGTAA
>JALEJB010000189.1 GCA_022768825.1 Lachnospiraceae bacterium | reverse complement strand
TTGTGCTACATCGGAGGCACAGCGCTCTTTACGCTAACGCTGGGCAGTTTACTTGGATATGTACTGATCTATGAGATCGCAAACCAGATATGGTTTTTTACCTATCACTTTGTGATCGCGCCGGTGCTTTTTGTACTCCCGGTATTGTTTATTCTGGCGGTTTTCATTCCGTCAGTCTGCTACTGGCAGATGAACAAACAGAGTGTAGTGGAGCGCTTGCGGGAGGCGGAAAACTAGGTCAAGCTATCATTGGTCATTGTTCAATATCCGGTATCATTCAGCAGGCATGAGCAATCGGAGTGGATACGATCAATGATGTAAAGGCATGAGCGTTTCTCTCGTTATGCCTGCTAAAATATCATGGTGCGGGGTGTGACAAGACACTCCGCATTTTTTTGCTATTTTGTTTTGATGATGCAACAGAGAGAAAATATGCTATACTATAAAACGTGTATGGCATATGAAAAGAGGTGTTTATCTTGGGTAAAAATAAAAAATATGTGCTGTGGATGTTCAATCTGGCAAAATTACTGGCAGTTGTCTGTGGGGCAACACTGCTTGGATTATTGTTTGTGAAGTCGGGATTCCCTGAAACCAACATCGTCGTGATCTATATTTTTGCAGTACTGTTAGTCGCACGTTTTACAACAGGATATTTTTGTGGTATTTTGTCCTCGGTCGTGTCTCTGTTATGCTTTAACTATTTTTTTACAGCCCCTTATCATACGCTGGCGGTCAACGATCCCAGCTACATGATTATGCGTCATGCTGATCACGGCACTGATCACCAGCGCACTCACCACAAAGGAAAAGCTGATGACAATGGAAGCTACCAGAAAAGGCGTGGAGAGTCAGACACTCTACATGCTTTCCAGCAAGCTTTCTGATGCCGCCGATATCGAGGCTGTGCTAAGGATTGCGGTAGAGAGCATGAGCAGACTGCTGCAGGCAAATGTGGGATGTGTTTACGTAGGCGAACAGGCAGAACCAGTCTATATCCAACAGCTTGAAACTGGGCAGCTCCACAGAAGTATCACAGATGTTGATGAGATCCGCAGGAAATTTACGAATCTACGAACGGAATACCTGGAGACTGAGGAAAATCGGAGCTTTCCTGTTAATGGACAGAACGGACTAGTGGCAGTGACCGTCTGTGTGAGCTACCTGTCCGACATGGCGCAGGTGACAGTCCGGGACGAAGGAGAAGGAATTGCGAGGGAGGACGAAGGAAATCTGTTCCAGATCTTTTATACCTCAAAAACAAGAGCTTCCGATGTCAGAAAAGGGATCGGGCTTGGACTTACGATCTGTGAAACAGTTGTAAATGCTCATGGAGGAACGATTACCGGAAGAAACAGGAAAGATGGTAAGGGTGCGGAGTTTATGTTTACATTGCCATTAAACTAAATGAGAAGGAAGAAAGACGATGATTCAGGAAAAAATACTCGTGGTAGAGGATGACATACAAATTCAGAATTTTATGGTATATACGCTGGAAAATGCCGGATTTGAAGTGGTGGCGGTGTCCACCGGAAAAGAAGGAATTGAATGTATGATAGGAAAGAACGTAGATCTCATGCTGCTGGATCTGGGACTGCCTGATATGGACGGCATGGATGTGCTGCACAAAGTCAGGAAATGGTCGGATGTCCCTATCATTATTGTGTCGGCAAGAGATCAGGACAAGGAAAAGGTCACTGCGCTTGACGATGGGGCAGATGATTATCTGACGAAGCCTTTTTCGGCTACGGAGCTGATGGCAAGAATCCGGGTTGCTCTACGGCACTATTACCGGATGAGTCAAAAGGAAGAGGCAGAAAAGTCTGACGATGCGGTTTATACCAATGGCGATATTTGTCTGGATAACGGAAAGCATATGGTATATAAAAACGGACAGGAGATCCATCTGACACCGATGGAGTATAACCTTTTGTATCTTTTTATGCAAAACTCCGGCAAGGTGCTGACCTATCATACGATCCTTCAAAAAATCTGGGGAGCAGGTTACGGCGAGGATACTCAGGTCTTACGTTCGGTCATGGCATCTACCAGAAGAAAGATTGAGAACAATCCTGCAAAACCGGAATATATACAGACAGAGATCGGTATTGGTTATCGTATGCGGGAAAGAGAGAAATAAAGAGAAAGAAGGGATTTTCATGCAATGTACAGAGGAGGCTTCTTTGTTTGTTGTCATGAGTGCAGTAGAATTTCGGGAAAGAAAAGAGCAATTTACTTACCACAAGGAGATGCTGCATAGTCTGGGTTCTATCCGCTACTGTAAGGCAGAGCTGTTCAAAGATTGTATTCTGGGTACCATCCGGATTCCGCAAAAGAATGAACAGAAAAAAGCACAGCTTTCATTTGGATTCTATTTGACTGATAGAAAGGCATTTTTTATCGAAGATGAGGGAAAATTGAAGGCGTGGATAGAAAAGCAGACGGAGATGTTTCAGGAAGCAGTTACACCGAAACAGTTGTTGTTACGGATCATGGAGCATATGATCGAAGAGGATACATTGTATTTCTCTCATATGGAGTCTGAACTGGACAAGTTGGAGGAGAAAATCGGCGGGGGATCAGGAAGCGATAATGATTTTTTTATGTCACTGACTAAGCATAGGAAAAAGCTTTCTGAATTTCATATTTATTATGAACAGCTCATGGATATTGGCGAATTGTTCAGTACCAGTGATTTTTGTCCATCGGAACAGGAGACACAAGGCTGGGACCGATGGATGCACCGTGTGGAACGCTTGCAAAATCATGTACATCTTCTTCGTGAAAATGTGCTTCAGATACGTGAACTGTATCAATCCATGCAGGATGCGCACCAAAATAAAATTATGGCTGTAATTACCATTGTCACAACTATTTTTTTGCCACTTACATTGATTACAGGATGGTATGGAATGAATTTTGTTTACATGCCGGAGCTGCAATGGCGGTATGGATATTTCGCTGTGATCATGATATCTTTGGTTATTGTAATAGCGGAAATCATCTATTTTAAAAAGAAAAAAATGATGTAAACGATGCGTAGAGTCGGTATTTTTCTGAGATAAATGAAGCATCGGTTGATAATACTCGATTGCTGTTCTATATTGCAGCTTAGGAGGTGATTAAATGGACGCAACGAAATTTGGGTTATTTGTTGCTGAGATGCGCAAAGAAAATCATATGACACAAGCTGAGTTGGCAACCAAAATAAAAGTAACTGATAAGGCGGTAAGCAGATGGGAACGTGGCTTGGGATTTCCTGATATTCATTTATTGGAACCCTTAGCCGAAGCATTAGGGGTTAGTGTTCTTGAATTAATGAAATCAGAAAAAAATGTAGAAACAAATATTAAATGTGGCGATGCAGATCTTATTGTAACAGATACAATCAAAGCAGCAGAACATCAAAAACAGGTAGAGCGACAGCAAGAGAAACGCATGATTCTTATTACGATAGGAGTCGTAGCAATATCATCGATTTTTGCATTATTATTTGATCATATTGGCTGGAGAATGGACAACATCCTATTCACAAGTGTTGGAGTTATTCTTCCGGTTACAAGTATTATAGCATTTTTTGTTTTGATGACAATAAGTCTTATTAGACGTGTAACAGGAAAATCGTGTAAACAGACTTTGATAGTTGCGTTAGTTTTTTCTGGCATAGTAGTTACAGTATTTCTTGCTATTTTTGTACTTTCGTTGTTTGCATTCCCAGGACAGCGCTGATACTAACAACTTGTTAAGGAAACAATGCGCTTACGATAATTGTGACGGAGATAAAGCTTCCGGCGGATTGCAGAGGTGCGCAGAAGAAGAATGTCATGCAAAGCATGACGCGCATCTCGCAGCAAGTACGCCAAGGCGTACTTGAATATGCTACAAAAGAAAGAATGACAGAGGTTATGGGATTTTGGCGGACAATAAAATTGGATTCTTTGCAATATCAACCTTCAATACAGATTATGTTCTAACGAAAAAAGAAAATTATCAGAAAGCATTGGATGTTTTGAAGAATGCAGGATACAAAATTATTGAATAATACATATTTGGATTTTGTTGAATCAACAGAAAAACGGATAAACATTGAGTGTCTAATCTGCTAAATATGGCATTTTCTCATTTTGTGTCGTGTTTATTTATGCGGATGATAGATAGTCTACCGGTGAGAGGAGAAAGAAAATTAATCAACAAAAAATAGGTGCATTTCTGAAAGAATTAAGAAAAGAGAAAGGGATTACTCAGGAACAAGCTGCAGAGCATTTTGGTGTTGCGGGAAGAACGATTAGTCGTTGGGAAACCGGAAGTAATATGCCGGATTTCAGTCTATTAATTGAAATTTCTACATTCTCTGGTAATACATATGGATATCATATGATTAAAATGGTAGCAGCGATCATGATTTCTTTGAAAGGAAAACTTAGCATGATATATTTAAGTAGCTTTAAACTAAGTGATAAAAAGATAAACAATCCGAATATATATCCGTACCATATTTTTGAGAAAAAAGATATAGAACCCTTCGTCTTTTCTGAAATAACAGTTCTTTATGGAAACAATGGTTCAGGTAAATCAACCTTGCTAAATATTTTTGCTAATAAGTTGGGGCTGAAAGGAAAAGAATATGCAACTTGCAATACGTTTGGGATTGTTGATTATTGTGGGAAGTTTTCCAGTGAATGTTTGTATGATTTAGGCGAAGATGACACGGGACGAAAATTGGAAATACCAAAAAGCAGCCGTTATATTAAAAGTGAAGATATTTTATATGAAATAAAAAAGATTCAACAAAGACAAGTGTTGGCTGACGGTATGGAATATGATTATGTGCAAAAAGGTATGACAAAAAAGGAAGCAGGAAAGTTTTTGGCATCCAAGGAAGGCAGCAAGCAAGAAGAATATATTATATTTGCACAAGAAAAATACTCTAATGGGGAAACGTCACTTCAGTATTTTGAGGAATATTTATTGCCGGACGCATTGTATTTACTAGATGAACCGGAAGTTTCTTTATCTCCGGAAAATCAGGTTAAATTAGCAGATGAAATTAATAAATTGGCAAGATTTTTGAATTGCCAATTCATTATTGCTACGCATTCACCATTTATGCTCGGAACACTAAATGCAAAAATATACAATATTGATACAGATGATTATAATGTTGTTAAGTGGAGTCAACTCGAAAACGTGAAATACTTTTATGATTTTTTCAAAAAGCATGAAGTAGAATTTATAAAATAGATTTAGCAAGATCGGGAATGCCGTTGGTTCTAAGAGCAAGAAATACAAGTGTATTTATAGTCAAGTAGACTTATGCTTGATGTTACTGTCAATTTTGGAGTTAAAGGAGAAAAAATGATTCGAATTGAATTATTATCAACAGAAAATTTTAAACCGGATTCATTGGACAATTACCAAAGAAAACAGGATGTAAAAAAAGTTTATCGGAAACACAATGGAGAATACATTCTGGTAGACTGTGTTTACATAGAAGATTGGGATATGGAAAAAAGACGTTTTGTGGCAAAGGATATCAGCAGTGATGATTCTATTGCATATCTTGCAATTGAAAATGATGAAGTGGTTGGATTTATCGGCTTAAAAAAAGATTTGGTTGAGTCATATATGATTTTAGATATGATGCATGTATCGGCTGCCTGCAGAGGACAGGGGATTGGCAGAAGACTGTTTGATGTAGGAAAGGAAGAAGCTCGAAAGGCCGGGGCAAAGGCTTTGTATATTTCAGCGTGTTCATCTGAAGAAACGATTGCTTTTTATAAAGCTATGGGAGCTGAACTGACAGACCGCCCAATAACAGAATTTGCAGAAGCTGAACCATATGATTTACAAATGTAAGTAAGATATCTGCATTGGCATAAATGGCAGCCCGAAGAATCGGACGATCTTTTACATCTCGGATTTTTTCTTCAAAACCATGTTCTTTAGCAGGTGTTGGAACGACTTCAAGTGTCAGTAATGCCAGTGATAAGAAGGCTTCCAAAGCCTGTATTTTTTGGGGGAATTTGCGGTTGAAAATACGGCGCATTTCATCAATGTTTTGCTCGCAGACCATTCCTCGATTAGGGTAGCTGACTGCTTTTACAAATGCGTGGTATGGAGTCCCTGTATTGCTCAATGCAGCAGAAATAAGAATATTTGTATCAATAAGAACTTTCATTAATCCTCGCTTTCTCCACGAACTTCTTTGACCAGATCCATAATTGCACGCTCAGAGGTAAGCCCGGTATTTTCTGCTTCTCCTGACATCTGTGACTGAAGCATCTGCATAGCATATACAGCAGAGTTGATCAGTCTTACGCTACCGTTTTCTACAACAAAGGTTACTCTGTCACCACAAGAAATACCGAGTATTTCGCGGATATCCTTTGGAATTGTAATTTGGCCTTTCGACATCACTTTTGCATTATCAATAAATGTGTTTGCAAGCATCTAAAACACCTCCCAATTTGTAAACTAGGAAAAGTAGGGATAATCCTACTCTTATTATATTCTTTATAATACAATATATCAATTGTTTTGAAAAGAATTCACAGAATTCTCAAAAGTCTAGTATAGTTCCCCCACTCCCCTCAACGTCACTGGGAGCCCTAACATCTTTTATTAATTCCATCTGAAAGCGAAAAAAGTGGTGTTGTGGAAAATAGCCGGGGAGATATAATGAGTAAGATCACTAGAAATTGACCGCGCTCTTTCGAGCGAGGTATTTTTGACCGAGGGGTAGGAAGAGGATTAAAAGAGTTCGATAACTTGGTGTTTGAAAAGGAGGCGAAAATCAAATGGCATTATGGATAGCTATAGGTGCAGCAATAGTTTGTGCGGGAGTAGCAATATACTTTGGGACAAAAAGGAAAAAATAAATTCATATTTGCGAAGTTGGCAAATCACAGCAGGCATTGAAATTACAACTGGAGCAGAACAAATAGGAACTGCCGCTTGCAATCAAAGCTGGTGATGTAAGTGTCACTATTATGAATACGACAGAGATACATATTAATGAAATTTACAGGAGTGCATCCGAGATGTAAATTCGTAAACCGAGTAGGGCAAAAAGGTAAATTTCATTTATTCATTTAGGAGGTGACAAACTATAAATAGTCAAGTGTTCTTTGAAAGATTTTTGATTTATAAAAATGGGTAACCTTAATAAACCATCTGAATACGCCGTATTTCAGATGGATAGATAAATATATGTAGGAATAGCTTTTAGCGAAGTTTCTGAGTGTTAAAGTCTACATCCTGCCTCTCCAATGCATAGATGACTCTGATTAATTTCTTTGCTACATGAGTAATAGCTACCCTGTGCTTTTTGCCTTCTGCACGTTTCTTTGCATAGTAGGTTGCAAAGGTTATATCAAAACGGATTAAAGGAAGGCAGGCATTAAGAAGAACGTAACGAAGCTGTGAAGAACCATGCTTCACCATTCTGCCGCCATGAGATTCTGTTCCAGAATCGTTAATGCCGGGTTCGATTCCGGCAAATGCAAGCATCTGACCGGGATTTGAAAAGTTTGATATGTCACCATATTCAGCATAAATAACAGCTGCTGAAATAGGACCGATACCGGGAATGGACATATA
>JALEJB010000175.1 GCA_022768825.1 Lachnospiraceae bacterium | reverse complement strand
CTACATTGTCATATTCTCCGTTTTTGATTCCCATTTCTTTGATGAAGTCCTCACTGACCCGGTCCAGATTATCACAATGATATACATCTGCCAGATCATATATTTTTTCCAGTCTCTCTTTGCCCAATTTATTTACCACATCCGAGCGAGTATTTTTTGTTTTTCTTGCAATATATTCAATCAATCCACATGTATAGAACAAATCATTCTCTTTCGCGCTTTCCCGTGCCACCTGTTTCATCAATAAACCTCCTCACACCCACGATATTTCAGACATTTTAATGCTTCTTTTGTACAGAAATTAATCTGGTGCGTTGGATATTTAAATTGCGCCAATGTCCAAAACTGCTCTCTTGTTATCGTTCCATCCACAAAATCTGAAATATAGTTATATATCTGATCATCCGCCATTGCTCCGATTACAATATCAAATGAATGTGTTTTTCCACTCCTACAATCAACGATAAAATCAAGCCATTCATCAGTCATTTCCTTAAAATCTTTAATTTTTAATGACGAATCAAATACTACATCATAGATAGATACCACTTTTGTATCATACCGTTTTGCCCATCTTTGTGCTTGTTCCTTGATCACTGTACAATAAAATCCCGGGCCAAAATCTTTTGTATTTCTTCCCTGTCGAATTTCCGGACGTGAAACTGACTGATAACCTCCGTGATATACTGTCATCATCGACACAACAATCTCCCCTCTCCATTCCTATTTTTTCAAAGCCTGTATTTTCTCTATTATACTTCCGATGGTCCTCAAAATCTATACCAATTTACAGAGCAAAAAACAAGCGCAACCATATCTCTACGATTGCACTTGTCTGTTGATTCACTATACGTTCCCGGTGTTCGACACCTTTCACATTGATTTTTCTCTATTTTCTTTGTAGATATTCTTCAATTCTTTAATTGCATCTTCAAATGTTAAAACATGCAGACCTTGATATGTGAGTACCAACACATCTACCGGAGCCTGCATAATCATATCTCTTGGTGTATCATCTGCATAAGTCAGATTCCAACATGCAAATAAATATCCGATCCATGACATCAAATCATGTGGATATGTTTCACCTTTATTAATCTGCACTTCCTGCTCTAACGTGTCTATGATATAATTAGATCCCAGCCACATCTGTGTATCTGCTTTATCATACAGATAGATTGCAGTTTTAGAGTTCATTAATTTTTCAATAAAATCTTTGGAATCATAACCTTTTTTGGCAGACTGAACAAACAAATCTGCTGACATTTCACATAAACCAACATTAAAATGTGTCAAGTCCATTATTTATTCCACTCCTCTAATATTTCGTCAAAGAACTTTACATCTTGTGCACGTCTATACTTCGTTTGAATTTGATCAATCAAGTGATTCAATTGATTTACTCTATTTGTATTCTGTGCTCTAATAAGTTTGATTTCCGCATCCGTAAGTTTATGTTCACTTTGTATATGAAAACGGCCCTTTTCACATGCTTTGTCTGTTTTTAGTACATATTGCTTACCTAGTTTTACATATTGGAGTGCGTCAAGAAATGCTTTGTCACACATGATTCCACCAAAAAACAAATTCATAACCTGTGTCATCTTATCGTCTGCGATCAGTCCTACGATCATATCATTTGACTCATTATATTCCATATACTTTGCGCATAATTTTTCATATTGAGCGATCCGTTCCGGTTCTCTGTTGTACGATACAAACATCGCCCAATCAATCTGGCTGGTATAATCATCCCCAAAGTTCTTTTCAATTAAACCATCGACATCATATTCAATCTCATAAAATTTATTATGAGGATACGCAGCAATTAGTCCCTTCGGTTGGTCCGGTTTATCTCCCATATAAAATCCACTCCCAAAATCGCATGCATTTCTACTGATTGGTCTGATATTGCCTTGTATTCCACTTTTTGAACCATGATATAGTAACATATGATTGCCACCTTTCGCAGCCTGTATTTTCTCTATTATACTTCCGATCGTCCTCAAAATCTATACCAATTTATAGGCAAAAAAAGCACTCCCACGATGTGAGAGTGCCCATTGTCTTTGTTCTTAAAATATTTTATTCACCAAGGATCTTTTTGATTGCCTCTAATACACGATCAGCCTGGAATGGCTTTACGATGAAGTCTTTTGCTCCACTCTGAATTGCCTCGATAACCATTGCCTGCTGTCCCATTGCTGAACACATTACGACATTCGCTGCCGGATCTGCGGCTTTGATCTGCTTCAAGCTCTGGATACCGTCACAGTTCGGCATAGTAATATCCATTGTCACAAGATCTGGCTTTACTTCCTTGTATTTTGCGAGCGCTTCGTTTCCGTCAGCGGCTTCCCCTGCAATCTCATATCCACCTTTGGTTAAAATATCCTTTAACATCATTCTCATAAATGCTGCATCGTCTGCGATTAAGATTCTCTTAGCCATTTTTATCCATCCTTTACGATTTTATAACATACTCCCCATGAATGTACATGGACTATATCTTTTCTTAATTCTACACAATGTTCAACCATTTTGCAAGATTTTTCTTGTTTTTGTATAAACTTTTTGCGATTTTTTTCTCTACATGTTATACTAAATATAGTTTTTCATTCCAAATTGACAAAGGAGGGAGCTTATGCATACATTTCAACCATATCCGGTAGACCTAATTGAATTTGATCCATTTACCAAAATCGGTACTGAATGGATGGCTGTTACCGTCAGTGATGGTGAGAAAACGAATACAATGACTGCGAGCTGGGGAACGGTCGGCGTTCTCTGGAACAAAAATGTTGCGTGTGTTTTTATTCGTGACAGCCGCTATACCAAAGAGCTTTTAGATAAACAGGATACGTTTTCTCTGAACTGGTTCGAGCAGGAGCATCAGACCCGTAGCGCGCTCAAATATTTTGGTGCGGTGTCCGGTCGCGATGAGGATAAGATTTCCAGTGTGAAGATGCATGTGAATCATGCTGCGGATGGCACTGCTTTTATTGATGAGAGCAATCTTGTGTTTATCTGCAAGAAGCTTTCGGCTACCCGCATGACAACAGATCAGTTTATTGATCCTTCGATTGCAGACGCATTCTACAAGGATGGTGATATGCATACGATGTATATTGCTGAGGTGACGCAAATTTTGGCACGCTAGGCGGCCATGCTCATTTCAAATCTGCAAATTCAAGTACGCCTTGGCGTACTTGAATATTTACACTATCGACACGACGTACTGATCGACTCAATTGCGACTGCTCCGCCCCGCACGATCTCAACATTATGATACTTGGATTTGAGCAGTGTGATCAGCTCGTTGTTTCGCCGCTCCGTCAGCTTGCATTCAAGCAGTAAGCTGTCGGTTCCGATATCTGCCACATCGACTTTGAATACCTGCGCAATCTGGAACACCTCTGCTTTTTCCTCGGCGGATATACTCTTCACCTTTGCAAATAAGATTTCTTTCATGTGAATCGGTACATGGGTCAGGTCGATGACCTTGATGACCTCCACCATACAGTTCAACTGTTTTTTGATCTGCTCAAAGGTCACATCATCACTGGTGACACAGATCGTCATACGAGAGACCGTCTCATCCTCTGTGGTTCCTACGGTGAGTGACTGTAAATTATAAGATTTCGCTGAAAATAATCCGGAAACCTTTGCTAACACTCCGACTGTATTTTCTACATACAGAGCAATCCATCTGTTTTTCATTGTTCGATCGATCAAAACAAAAGCCTCCTTCTATTTCAAAATCATTTCGCTCATCGGATTCCCGCTTTTTACCATCGGCAATACGATCTCGTCTGTTGCGATCATAAACTCAATAATGGTTGGTACATTCTTGTTTGCTTTTGCCTGTTCCAAAGCCGGAGCAATCTCTTCCGGTGCTGTGACACGGATTCCGACTGCACCATAGCTTTCCGCAAGCTTTACAAAATCCGGCTCATATGGCGGGCATCCCGGATTCGGTCCTTTACAATCTGCCGGGCAGCTTTTTCTTCTGCGCAGACAGGTCGCCACATAACGTTTTCCGTAGAAAAGCTGCTGCATCTGGCGTACCATTCCCAGATAATAGTTATTCAAAATACATACCGTCACACCGGTTTCTTCTGTGACTGCGGTGGCAAGCTCCTGAATGTTCATCTGCATACCGCCGTCGCCGGAGATACATACCACGTCTTTGTCCGGATTGCCGATCTTGGCACCGATCGCTGCCGGAAATCCAAATCCCATGGTTCCCAGTCCGCCGGATGTAATAAACGTCTTTTCCGTTCCAAATTCCAGATACTGTGTTGCCCACATCTGATGCTGTCCCACATCTGTGACAACGACACCATCCCGAAACGCTTTGTTGATCTCTTCCATGATCATCTGCGGACTGATGCCTTTATCACGACGCATACCAAGCGGGTTTTCCTGCTCCCACTGTGCGATCTTTGCGATCCATTTGGATGTATTCTTTGGTTTTACCCAGTCCATCATCGTCTCCAGTGCCAGCTTTGCATCCGATACGACCGGTACATCTACCACGACATTTCTCGAAATGGATGCCGTCGCGATATCAATATGTACGATTTTGGCATTTGGAGCAAATTCTTCCAAGTCTCCGGTGATGCGGTCGTTGAATCTGGTTCCGATGGAGAATAAGACATCACATTCGCTGACTGCTTTATTGGCTGCAAAACGCCCGTGCATTCCGCAGTTTCCCACATATAGCGGATGTCCGACCGGCATGATTCCTTTTCCCATAATCGTTGTCACAACCGGAACCTTCGTCGCCTCCGCAAACTGCAAAAGCTGTTCTTCTGCTCGGGAAATATGCACACCGCCCCCGGCGAGGATCAATGGCTGCTTCGCGCTGTTTAACAGCTTGAATGCCTTTTTCAGCTGACCGACATGTACCGAGGTGTTTGGTTTATAACCGCGAATGTTCAACCGCTTTGGATACTCGCTATCACCGCTCATGTTCTGAATGTCTTTTGGAAGATCGATCACAACCGGTCCCGGCTTGCCCGAACGAGCAATATAAAATGCTTCTTTTAATATCTTTCCAAGATCATCACGATTGCGCACGGTCACACCATACTTCGTAATACTGCGGGTCATACCTACAATGTCGACCTCCTGAAACGCATCGTTACCGATCAGCTTCAGTGGAACCTGTCCGGTGATAACGACTAGCGGAATGCTGTCGTAATGCGCATCTGCCAGTCCGGTCACAATATTGGTCGCACCCGGTCCGCTAGTAACGATACATACACCGACTTTTCCCGTTGACCTGGCATATCCTTCGGCCTCGTGAATCAAAGCCTGTTCATGTCTCGGCAAGACTAAATGGATATCATCTGCCTTATATAATTCATCAAAAAGGTCTGTGACCATACCACCCGGATAACCAAAGATGGTATCTACGCCCTCTTCGCGCATCGCTTTTAGGAATAATTTCTTTCCTGTAATATCCATAATTCTTTCTCTCCTGGTTCTATAAATAGATAAAATCTTTGCCATTCAGATTCCAACTCGATGCGGCTTCTCACCAAATAATTTTTCTGAATAGCAATCATATGAGTAATAGAGATTTTAACACAAAAATCCATGCTGTCAAGGTAAATGCCGCCAAAAGTGTTGTTGTTACAACAATACTTGCGGTCAATGTGCCATCATTTTTCATACTTTTTGCCATAATATAGCAGCTCGGTGTCGCCGGTGCCGCCAGCATCACAAGCAGTCCGATCAGCTGCTCTCCCCGAAATCCGCACAAAACTGCGACCGGAATGAAAATCAGTGGCTGAAAAACCAATTTGATCGATGACGCCACGATCGTTGGCACAATCTTATTCAAAGCCTTGCGACCTTCAAAGCCCGCTCCCATCGCGATCAGCGCCAGCGGTGTCGCGGTACGCGCCACATAATTGATGGAGTTATCAATGATTGTTGGGAACTCAATTCGGAAATAGGCTGCTAAAAGTCCGAGTGCAATTGCAATTATGATCGGATTTTTGAGAATGTTGATTCCCGCTTTTTTGATTTTTGTATAATCCTTTTTTCCACCGGATATCCCCTCTTCTTCGTTTGCCTCGAAGGTCAGAACGATCACCGAGAAGATATTATAAAGCGGAACCGCTCCGATAATCATGAGCGGTCCCATTGCTGATGATCCATATATATTTTCGATAAATGCCAGCCCCATGACGGCTGCGCTGCTGCGGAAGCTCGCCTGCACAAATGCTCCGGTCATCGTCCGGTCTTTTAACAACAATCTGGCGCCGCCCCAGATGCAAAAGAAACAAAGGGTTGTCACCAATGCACAAAACAGGACATATTTCAGATCAAATACCGCACGGATATCTACCGCCGCCAGATCCCGAAATACCAAAAAGGGAAGTGTGACCTGAAAATTCAGTTTATTTGCAACCGATACGAAATGATCATCCAGCATTCCGCGCTGTCTCAGAAACCAGCCAAGCACCATGACCAGAAAGATTGGCATGGTGACATTGATACTATAAATAAAGTTTTCCATTATCTTACTTTCTCATACTTCAGAAAATGATAGATCAAATCGAAGTAGGTCTGTTCCTCACTGTCAGCGGTCAGCTCCCAATCCGGTTTCTCGTCCAGATTCGGGAAATATGCATCTGCGTCATATGCAAAATCAATCTTGGTGATGTGCGCCACATCGCACTCATCCACCAGCTGTCTGTAAATGCTCTCGCCACCGATGACATAAATATCATCTGATCCGTATTTTTTTAATTCCTCCCGAAGCTCCTCCATGGAATATACGATGATCGCATCTTTTACCTTGTAGGATTTATCGTGTGTCAGAACAATATTGGTTCTGTTCTTGAGCGGCAATCCATTCGGAAAGCTCTCCAATGTCTTTCTTCCCATAACTACCACTTTTCCGGTTGTTGTCGTACGGAAAAATTTCATATCTGCCGGAATACTGACCAGAAGCTGATTGTTTTTTCCAATTGCCCAATTGTTATCTACTGCTGCGATTAAATTCATATTTCCTACCTCTGATTTGATGTCTATTAGATTGCTACCGGAATGTTTGTGATCTGTGGTCCGGTCTCATAGTCAATGAGTTTGACGTCATCTCTGGTAAACTGATAAAAATCCCTGATCTCCGGATTCAGCCAGAATTTGGGTGCCGGATGCGGTTCTCTTGAGATCAGTTCCTCCACAAGTGGCACATGACGATCATATATGTGCGCGTCAGCGATGACGTGCACCAGTTCTCCCACCTGCATATCACATACCTGTGCCAGCATATGGACGAGTACCGCATACTGGCATACATTCCAGTTATTGGCGGTCAATACGTCCTGTGAGCGCTGATTTAAGATGGCGTTCAAAGTCAGCTTGTCATCTCCTTTTTTCTGCGTCACATTGAAGGTCATGCTATATGCACACGGATACAGATTCATCTCATGCAGATCCTGATGGACATAGATATTGGTCATGATACGTCGGCTGAAGGGGTTATTTTTGAGATCATAGATCACCCGATCCACCTGATCAAACATGCCCTCTTTATACTGATGTTTGACCCCCATCTGATAGCCGTAGGCTTTACCGATGGATCCTGATTCATCTGCCCACTCGTCCCATATATGACTGTGCAACTCATTCACATTGTTGGATTTCTGCTGCCAGATCCAGAGCAGCTCGTCGGTTGCACTTTTGATCGCTGTCTTACGCAGTGTCAGTGCCGGAAATTCTTTGGACAGATCATAGCGATTGACCACACCAAACTTTTTGATCGTATAGGCACTGCTGCCGTCCTCCCAGTGCGGGCGGACCTTTTCTCCTTCTGTACTTGTACCGTTGTCTAAGATATCCCGGCACATCTGTATAAATAATGTATCTGCGTAGCTCATGTTTCCCTCAGTTTTCCTTCATTTTCTTAAAAATTTACAGCATTTATTCTAACATCAAAAATAAGTATTTACAAGAAAAAATCTCTGATACGGTTAGGGAGCACCCGTTATCAGAGATTTTTAATAATAATCAGCCTTTTACAGCTCCGACAATACCGTTTGCAAAACTCTTCTGGAGAACCAGGAATAAAATTCCTGTCGGTAGTGAGCAGATCAACACGCCAAGCATCAACACGCCGTAGTCAATACTGTATCCGGAAGACAAGTTTGCCACCAGCATCGGCATCGTCTGTGATTTTTCCGACATCATAATGATCTTCGGCCACAGATAATTGTTCCATGCATTCATGAATGTTACTGTCATCGCTGCTGCATATGTGGACTTCATTGTCGGGAAAAATATCTTTATGAAAATCTGAATTTCTTTTAACCCATCCATTCTTGCCGCCTCGATCAATTCTGTCGGAAACGAACGTGCGCTTTGACGAAACATCATGATCAGAAACGGTGTGGAAATCGTCGGCAGTACATACGCAATCCATGTACTCTGCAAATGAACACTTGTAAACATCTTAAACAGCGGAATCATTGTTGCGGCAAAAGGAACCATCATTGCCAAAAGCAACACAGACATCAGTCTGTCCTTCACCTTATCGTGATATACTTCAAATGCATATCCCGCAATCGAACATACCGCAAGTGATATGACGCTCAAAATGGTAGAAAACAAAAGCGAATTTGCAAATGCCCTTCCCAAATTCTGGCGACCGATCAGATTCTGAAAATTCACAAGTAAATTGGTGCCCAGCAACAGTTTGCCGCCCAAAATATCCGTGCTGTTATTTGTTGATGCCGCAATCATCCAGTATAAAGGAAAAATGGAAATAAGCGATGCAACGATCAGAACTACATAAGTCATTATTTTTTTCAAATTTCTCATCGCTTATCACCTACCTTCATCTGAACAAATGATAAGATTGCTACTAAGACAAAAATCACATAGGACATGGCAGCCGAATATCCAAATTGCGAGTTATATTCAAATGAGGTCTTGAATATGTAATGAGACATTGTCAGTGTGGAATTTGCCGGTCCGCCACTTGTCAGATTCATTGACTCATCAAACAGCTGTAAGGTTCCGTTGATGGACATGATCGTTGTCAGCAGGATTGTCGGACGCAGCAGCGGAATCGTAATATGGAAAAACGATTTCAGCGATGTAGCGCCGTCAATTCTCGCAGCCTCATACAGGGAATCATCGATATTTTGAAGACCTGCCAGATAAAACACCATATTATATCCGGTCCATCTCCAGATCAGGGCAATGATCAGGATGATCTTCGCCGTGCTGGTCTGTCCCAACCAGTTGATACGGCTCGAGATAAATCCAAGCTTTAATAACACTGTGTTTACATATCCGTCATATGCAAACAAGGTTTTGAAAATAATCGAATAGGATACCAAGGCCGTACAGCATGGCAAAAAGATTGCCGTCCGAAACAAACCTTTAAATTTTAAATTCTTGCTCTTTAACAGATTTGCAAGAATGATCGCCAATATCAGCATGACCGGAACCTGAATGATCAGATAGACGAAATTGTTGATCATGGCTGTGCGAAATACACGATCCTCCAACAATCTCTGATAGTTGCTCCATCCGCCCCAGGTTAAATTATTTCCGACACCAGTCTTAAAAGAAAGTATCAGAGCCTGTATCATTGGATAAAAATTCATTGCAAAAATAAGAATCGTGGCAGGCATTAAAAAAGACCAGCCAACCAGATTTCTTCTTTTCGCACCACTCATTTTCATTTTCATAGGTACGTCCTTTCTGGTCTTTTCTGAAAAATCGGAAGAAATCATTTCTGATCTCTTCCGACATACAACCTGTATTACTGTCCGATGGTAAATTCAATCGTTGACTGTGCTTCTTCAATGGCTGAATCCATGTCGGTTGCACCGGATGCGATGTTGGTCAATGCCACACCTAAAGCTTCTTTTTCCTCTGTCCAATAAATTCCTTTATTGATCGTCGGAATATTGCTTCCGAAAGATACGATTTTTGCGTAAATCGCTTCATTTCCAAAGTATGCGGATGGCTCGTTATATGCATCAGAGTCTGCTGCCGGCAAATAGGTAGCGATTGCGCCGAGATCGGTCAGGATTCCATCATAAAACTCAGGACTTCCTGCCCATGTGGTCTTGAAGAAATCAACTGCAAGGTCATAATTATCACAGCTGGAAGAAATCGCCCATGTGGAACCGCCCTGTGCAGAGTAATTGGTAGCGCCTGCATAATCATTTAATTTCGGCATATTTGTAACAGCCCAGTTTCCTTCCTGCTCTGCCTGATCTGTTGACATGATCGTTGAGCAGATCCATGATCCGTTGATCGTTCCGACTACTGTTCCGTTATTGATAGATCCCTGATATCCGGACCAGTCGGTCTGCTCCTGCAGGATTCCTTTGGAAGTCAGATCAAGGTATACATTCATCGCTTCTTTTAATCCCTCATTGCCTACTAAAGAGATATTTCCGTTTTCGTCAAAGACAGATACTCCGGCAGACTGCAGGATCATATTTAACAGATCCGGCTCGCCCTGAACATTAGTAAGCATTGGCATACCTGTTTTTGCAAGAACGTCCTCACCAATTGTGATGAACTGATCCCAGGTGATATCTGTCAGATCCTCAATGGTATATCCTGCCTCGCTTAAGTAATCTGTACGATAGCAGGCGATAACCGTGTTGCTGTCATAAGGAACACCATAATTTTTTCCGTCTGCAATCGAATTCGCAACTTTTGATGGTGCAAAATCATCAAAAGCGATTCCGGAATCGGTCAGATCGGCAAACACTTCCGGATAATTCTTTAAATATTTTGCAAATACCTGATCGTCCATCAGGAAAATGTCCGGCAGAGAATCCAATTCGCCACTCATCGCATAAGTCTGAACCAATGTCTGGATATCTGCTGATAAGGTTTCCTGTACGTCGATGGTCACCTCCGGGTGATCTGCCGTGTAGATGTCTGCTGCTGCCTTCATGGCATCCATGTTAAAGGCATCCCAGCACCATACGGTCAATGTCTGATCTCCTGAAGCAGTATCTCCGCTTGATGCATCTGCCTCTGCTGTTGCCTCACCACTTGTTGCCCCTTCACTTCCGGTATCACTACCGCCACATCCAACAAGACATCCAAGCATTGTTGCTGCAACCAATAATGAAAGTAATTTTCTTTTCATGTAAATTTTCCTCCTTCGAAAACTGTTTTTGATATAAAAACTATAGCATTCACTCCCGCAAATCCTTTAGAATTTTCTTGAGAAAAATTTTTCAATTCTTGCTATATGGATAAAATTTTTGAACTATCTTTGTTTTTTTGAATTTATTTGAAACAAAAGAAAGTGGTGACTATTCTCTGGTCACCACTTCTGCTTTCTGCTGTGTGTGCATCATACATAATTCCCACTCACCACTCTGCAACGCATCCTGCAATTCTGCCTCCAGGATTGCCTCTATTTCATATGTTTTGCTTCCATAATTCACGGTTGGTATGATTTCCGCCCATTCCGTCAGAAGCTTGGTCACCTGCTGCCCGCCAAAAAAAGCATCTTGTTTCTCATAGGCCGGTAACTTTGAACTGTCCTTTATCGTCGGAATGATTCCAATCGCTTCAACTAATGAATTCACAAAATCATCGTTCTCGGCAAACATCTCCACCATGAATTCTGTTGCAAGCTTTGACTGTGGTGAATTTTTCAGCACATACCAGGAGCTTCCGCCGACACTTGACGCGGCAGGAGTTGTCCCACTATCATCCATGGCAGGTATCGGTGCCACACGCCACATTCCTTCCTGTGAATCTGCCACCTTAATACTGGACATGATCCAGCCGCCACTGATCACGGACGCAACCTGTCCTTCCTGAAAAGACTGAATAAATTCATTCCAGCCATTCACACTGACTCCGATATTACTGCGAAGCAACTGGGTATAGATATCCAGCGCCTGTCTCAAGACATCATTTTCTTCTATATCTGCTGTTTTTCCATCCATACCAACATACCATTTACCACAGCTTTGCATCATGATACGAATCAGCGGAATATCCGTAGGATCAAGTGTCAGCATCGGCACACCTGTCTTTTTCTGCACCGTATTTCCTATCTCGATAAATTCTGACCATGTCAGATTTTGCATATCTGCTTCTTCATATCCTGCCGCCTGCAAGATATCCAGTCGATAGAACAATGCCGCCACTCCGCAATCAAAGGGAATGCCGTAATACTCTCCGTTCTTTTCACAGAGTTGCTTTTTATAATCCACATACTGATCGTAATCCACCAGATCCGTTAGCTTTACAAATTCCTTTTCATAGGATTGCAATACGTCCTGAATGTCATAATCCTCAATCATAACGACATCCGGAAGATTTCCGTAAACTTTTGACGATAACATCAGCTTTGTTTTCGACAAAATTTCCTCACGCTCTTTTGTCTCAACAGTGATCTTTATACCCGGATGGGTACACATATACTGATCCGCCGCCATCTTGGCCGCCTTTACATTAAACGTATCGTCCCATGTCCATATCACAATTTCAGTTTTCTCGTGCTCCGAATTTACAGTTGTCTTTTCACAACTGCAAGTGATAACCGCACATACAAGGCAAAGAAGAACACAAATTATTTTTCTTATTTTATTTTTCATCTTTCTCCCTCATAACCGGCAACTGAATCGTAACCGTAGTTCCTTCACTCTGTCTGCTTGTTATTTCAATTCCGTAATCCGTTCCAAACAGCAACTGGATTCGTTCCTGTACATTATGAATTCCAATTCCGGAAAAATGCTCTTTGTTCTCCTGCACACTGATTTTGGCAGTTGTGGAATCCATTCCGATTCCATTATCGCAGACGAGAATCTGCAGGTATTGTCCCTTCTCCCTGATCAAAATACGGATCGTACCTTTTTTTCCTGACGGAAATGCGTGGAAAAAGGCATTTTCCACAAATGGCTGCAAGATCATCTTTGGCAGCATGCAATCATAACATTCCGGTTCGATCTCATATTCTACTGCGATATCCTCTCCATATCTGGTGTGATTGATCAGACAATAATTTTCAATATTTACCAGTTCCTGCTCAGTGGTAATAAATTCATCGGTATTACTGATCGTATTGCGCAGCAGGCTGATGAACGCATCAATGGTCTGGGTGGTTTTTTCGATGTTATTTTGATAGACCAGCCACTTGATGCTGGCCAGCGTGTTGTAAATGTAATGCGGATTGATCTGCATCTGTAAGGCTTTGATCTCCGACTTCCGCTGCATGTTCTGTGTCTCGATCAATTCTCCGATATAGCTTTGTATGTCATCCAGCATCTCATTGTATGTCTGCGCCACTTTTTGAATTTCAACCGCACCCTCTACTTCAACATAATCATGAAAATCATCAATTCTGCTTTCTGACATCTTTTTTACCAGTTTATTAAGCGGTCGGATCGTATCCTGAATCAAAAACAGACAGATCAGCAAAATAATACATCCCACCACAATACAAACCATGATCAGAAGCGGCATATTGTACAATCGCTTCAGTGCCTCATTATTATTGATCACACCATACATGCTGCAGTCAAAATAGGACAGATCCTGTTTTAAAACTGAAACACTCTCATTTCCTATTTGATAGATGTATGTTCCGTCTGCGGAAGCTTTGGTTTTTTGGTACCATTCCTCGGAGAGAATTTTTCCGATTTGAAAACTCCGATTGGAGCACATGATCAAGCCATCCGCATCCGTCAGATACCAATCCGTATTTTCAGATACAAAGTAATCGTAATACCGGCGCACGTCATCCATCGTCAATGTAACAAGCACCACGCCATAGATCTCTCCACTGTCACGATAATACAATGCTTTTGACGCAATGATCACATCTGTATTCTGATTCGTCGTTGTATATGCTCCATTGGAATAAGTGTAGTGGATCTGATCCGGATTTTGCATTGCTTTCTGTACCGGCAGACTTGCCAGAATCTGCTCATTGCTGGCTTTGATCGTCTCCGTACGAGACAAATATTTGTTTCCGTTTGTTCCGACGATCAAAATATTGATGCGATCGATTCCGGATGTGTTGCTTGCGTCCAGATCCTGCTCCATATGAAAAATATTCTGAAAGTTTTGTACATTGTCCAGCTCGGTATTGTCACTAAAAAACAATCGGAATGCCCAGCTGGAATCAATCGCCTCTGTCATGTTTACCAGACTTTCATGAAAATCATTCAGTTCATCCTTGATCCGCAACAACACCTTTTCCTGTGATCTGCTGTAAGTTTCCGCAAACGCGTTTTTTGACATAAAAAGAACAACACTGCTTACAATGACTGTAATCAGTGCTATTCCCAAAAATACCAAGGACATGATTCTGCCCAAAAAACTTTGTCTGATCGTTCTTATCATTTTCATCTTCTTCTCCATGCAGACGGTGTAATGCCGGTCATCTTCTTAAAGACGCGGCAGAAATAACTGTGCTCCGAATAGCCAACCATACTGCTTACATCCGCTACCGGTATGTCTTTATTATTTAAGATCTCACAGGCTTTTCTTATCCGTACTTTATTCAGGTAACCGCTAAATCCCTCTTTTACCTGCTGATTAAAATAAGATGACAAATAATAATAATTATAATTGAATTCATCTGCCAGACTTTCCATTGTCAGGTTTTCCATATAATTTTTTTCAATGTATTCCAGAATTTTATCGATTCTGTCATCCTTTACCGCATCCACGATGAAGTCTTCCAATTGCCTGAATATTTCTGCAAGATTTTCTCTGTAATCCCGCTCATAAAGAGCATCATCAATCAAACCAAAAAACTCATATCGCAAATTTTGTTTTTTCACGTCATCCATCAAAAGTGTATCTAAAAACGTAAATATTAAGTTTTTGGTCTGATTTTTCATGCGGAAAACATCCATCTGCTCATCCAGCATTTTGTCGCAATAATCAACCAGCAATTCCAGTGCTTCCTTAAACTGTTCACTCATGAGCAGACGATTGTAATGGGTAAAATTGAATTTTTCCTCTTTCGGCAGCTCCGGCAGCAATTCCAACATCAAAAAGTGCTTTCCTTCATGGTAAAACCCTTTTTCACAGTTTTTGACTATGCACTCATCATACAGTTCCTTGATCAGATTTTGATCGGAAAATGACATACTCATCACCGCAAAAAAGTCCGGATAAATTGCTGCTATGTGACTGCTGATCTTTTCTAATTTAATACGAAGACTGCTTCTTTGAGAGATCTCAAATCCAAACAAAATGCATACCTGTTCCTCGTGGATCAGTGCCTGCAAATGGAACACATGGGAGAGCTCCTGCATCTCACGTTCCAGTTTGTCACAGATCACTTTATAACGCTCCAAATAGTGTTTATCTTTCGAAATATGAAATGCATACAGACCGTAGTAAGAGGATGTTAAACATTCTGCCAATTGCGGATTCATCACCGGATCATTCCCGATGAGATATTCTCTCAGCATACTCTCATAATCATCCACATCTGCCAAGATACAATCTTCTTTTCCCTCAATACGGTTTGCTGCCCGACTCAGCACATCAAGTAACCCTTTGGGGGTCAGGGTCGGCTTTAAGATATAGTCCACAGCCCCGTTTAACAACGTCTGTTTTACATATTCAAAATTGTCATATCCGCTTAAGATGATAATCTGCATATCCGGGTACATCTGATGCATCGCTGCGGCAAAGTCCACACCATCCAAAACCGGCATCACAATATCGCTGATCACAATATCCGGTTTCAATTCTCCCACTAACTGAATCGCATCATTTCCATTGGACGCTTCACCAACAAGAACATACCCCGCTTTTTCCCAATCAATCATATATCGCAAACCCTGTCGCATGATATACTCATCATCTACTATCAGAACCCTTAACATCCAATCCCTCCAGAATCAAGAAAAAATGTCAATCCAAACGAAACTGCGCCAATGATGTCTCTAAACTGGCAATCTGCTGTTGCATCTCATCGGAAAGCTTTGCCAGATCATTCACTGCACTTTCCTGTGTAATTGTTCTCTCATTTACAGATGCCACGGATGCAACCGTACCTGTTGTAACCTGTGCAATATTTCCCATATCGGCCAATGCCTGCTCTTTTTGCATTCCCATATTCTCAGCACTATGAATGATCACTTCAATTTTCTCCATCATCTGATCCAGTTGTACAACCATCTGCTGAAATACATCTGCCGCAAGATTTACAGCGTCTTCCTGACGTATGATCGTGTCCCTCGCCGCGTTTGCGGTGGCAACTGTCTCATGTGTGGTCAGATTGATCTCTTTTACAATCCGTTCAATATTACCTGTGGCGTCTTTGGATTGATCCGCAAGCTTACGGATTTCATCCGCAATGACGGCAAACTCCCGTCCGTAAATGCCCGCTCTGGCAGACTCAATTGATGCATTTAATGCCAGAAGGCTTGTCTCATCCGCAATCTCATATACCGTACTAATGATCAAATTAATATCGTCTAATTTTTCTTGCAGATTTTGGATCGAGCTGATAATACTATATGTAATCTGCGCAGTCTCTTTTGCTCTGGTTTTCAGACTCTCAATTGCATCTTTACTGTGATCAATATATTCTCCTGTGTTTTTGGTAATCAGACAGATCTGTTCCGAATGATCTGTGACATCACCAATACATTCTGCCAATCCATCCAGTTGCCGGTAGCAGGCATCCGTATGATCCGCCTGATCTGACATCCCACTCTCCAGCGCTTTCATTGTATCGGAAATAAATACACTTGATTTTTTGATGTCAGCCGATGAGGTATTCAATGCATTCGCTGACTGTGTGACTTTTTGGGACACATTTTTTATGTTGACCAATAAGCCGGACACACTCTCCAACATATAATTCATCTGCTTTGCTAAAATTGCAAATTCACTTTTCCCTGTAATATCCATCCGGACATTCATATTGCCGTCTGCAATTTTTTCCATATTATGTGTCATATATTTTACCGTTCCATTGATGCCAAGTGAAATAAAAAATGCGATCAGGCATGCAAAAAGTGATGCGGCAATAATGACTGCTATTGTGATATATTTTACATTTCCAACCTGTGCCTGTAATACGGATTTTGGAACCGTCATATAGACCATACAATCACTGTCTGTCAGTTTTCTGTAGATCACAAGTGAATCCGCACCGGCAATGCCTACATCTTCCAGTATTCCACTCTGTTTTTCATCCGCAAGCACTGTCTGATACGCATCCGTTCCATACAGAGAATACGTATCCGTTTCCTTTGCCCCCAGCAACGCACCATCGCCTGTCAAGAAGTAGACACTGCTCTCTTCTCCGAAATCAATACTGTTCAGAATATTTGAGATCGCAGTCCGATCAATGTCTATCACGACCGCCGTGTTTCCATTATGGAACAGCTTCGCCGTCCGGATTGCATAGGTATTCGCATCAATGGAAAACACTTCATCGTATTTTGTTCCGATTCCAAGCCAGCATTCGTTCTGGGAATCATTCACGATCTTTTGTCCGATTTCCGTTTCCGCAAATTTGGAATAGCTTTTGTCTAATGACTGTTTGGTTGTTGATATGTCAGGCACCTGATCTGACAGAAGATAAATATTGCTGATAAATTCATTTGAAGATACTTCATTGATCAGTTCCGTCTTCTGTGTTTTCAGGTAATTCACACGTTCTCCCTCAGAAAGTTTCCCTGTGAGATAATTATTGATATCCTGATCAACCAAATATGTGTTTACAGTTTTCTTAATTCCGGAAAAAGCATATTCCACATAGTTTCCCATCATATCAACCGACTGCTCAGTGGCATCCTTATAATTTGAGATGACCGCATGATAAGATGCCATGTAAGCAGCAACTCCCACCAATACGATACAGGCAATGAGCATGAAGTACGAAAGGATCAGTTTTTCTATGATCCTCATATTCTCTTTTCTGTGTTTTTTCTTCTTCTTTTGCATAATGACAACTCCTTGTAAACCATACCAAATCTATCTTTAGTGTATCATTTACTTTGGATTTACCATTAGAACATTATTTGCTTTTTTTTATTATATTTTTTACGGGTTTGGATTTTTTTTACTTTTTTGGACTTTTTTAAAAGTGATATACTGTAATTTTTTCTTTAAAAGAACATCCTCCTTTGTTTTCGCAACGAATACTTTCCCACAAAGTTGGATGTTCTTTTCGATTCTATGAAATTATCCGACAAAACCTGATTCGTTGAAAATATCTTTATGCCTCATCAATTGCTTTTCCGATATCGTGACGCATATATTTATTTTCAAATTCGATCCATTCGGCTGCCTCGTATGCTTTCGCCCGGGCTGTCTTTAAGTCCGGTCCGGTTGCTGTGATCCCAAGGACTCGTCCTCCGTTGGTCACGATCTCTCCTTTATCATTGAAGGCGGTTCCTGCATGATAACAGAAGTAGTCGTCTTTTCCCTCAAATTTTTCGAATCCCTTAATTGGGAATCCTTTTTCATAAGAAACCGGATATCCGTCGGATGCCAGTACGACACATACGCAGGCGTTGTCCTCAAACTGCAGATCAATCTGATCCAGACGTCCCTCTACACATGCTTCCATAACATCGATGATGTCGTTTTTCATTCTCGGAAGTACGACCTGTGCTTCCGGGTCACCAAAACGGGCATTGTACTCCAATACCTTTGGTCCTTCCGGTGTGAGCATCAGTCCAAAGAAAATAACTCCTGTAAACGGTCTGCCCTCTGCTGCCATCGCATCTACGGTCGCCTGGTAGATATATTTCTTACAAAAATCATCTACTTCTGCGGTATAGAATGGACTTGGACTGAAGTTTCCCATTCCTCCGGTATTGAGTCCGGTATCACCGTCGCCTGCACGTTTATGATCCTGTGCGGATGACATGATCTGGATCGTCTTTCCGTCTACGAAGGAAAGTACGGATACCTCACGTCCGGTCATAAACTCTTCAATGACCATATTATTTCCTGCTGATCCGAACTTCTTATCCTCCATGATCTCTTTGACGCCTGCTTTTGCTTCTTCTAACGTATTGCAGATCAGTACGCCTTTTCCGAGAGCCAGTCCATCTGCCTTGAGTACGATCGGCATCTTGGCTGTCTCTAAGTATTCCAGTGCTTTCTTTGGATCGTCAAAGGTCTCATAGCCTGCGGTTGGTATGTGATATTTTTTCATCAGATCCTTCGAGAATGCTTTTGATCCTTCGAGAATGGCTGCGTTCTTTCTCGGTCCGAATACTTTTAAGCCTTCTGCTTCAAATTTATCTACAATTCCACCTACTAACGGATCGTCCATTCCGATGATGGTGAAGTCGATTTCTTTTTCTTTTGCGAATGCTACTAATTTATCGAATTCCATTGCGCCGATCGGTACGCATTCTGCCTGTGCGGCGATTCCTGCATTGCCCGGTGCGCAATAGATTTTGCTTACTCGTTTGCTTTTTGCGACTGCGGTTGCGATTGCGTGCTCGCGGCCGCCGCTTCCTACGATCAATACTTTCATGTTGGTTCTCCTTTTTCCTCTATATTTTCGTTATCCTATTTTTTCGTTATCCTAATCCTACGTGTGGGGTTGACAGGCAATGCAATTACTCCGGTTGCGCTTAAACCCGCCAATGCGGGGCGCGCAAAAGTCGTAATTGTATTGTCTGTCAGCTCCCACACTTATGTTACTGATATCCAATTCGCAATTCCGTCAGGCTCGGGCACATGAGGTCCGGTGGACCTCATGTGCCCCGCATTGGCGGGTTTAAGCGCAATCGGAGTAGATATTTGTTCAGCCCAAACAGGCACTTGAGATGAAACACATGTATGTTCACTACTTTATCACAACACGTCCGTCCACGACCTCAATGCGATCATTCGCGATCAGGTCAATTGCCTGCGGCATGATCTTCCACTCTGCCTGCTCCATCACACGCTGCTGCAGACTCTTTGGCGTATCATCCGGCTCGACACACACCGCTTTCTGCAAAATGATCGGCCCGGTATCCGTTCCTTCATCGACAAAATGACAGGTCGCGCCGGTCACTTTGACACCGCGCTTTAAGGCTTCCTCATGTACCTTCAATCCGTAGAATCCGGTTCCGCAGAACGATGGGATCAGTGACGGATGAATGTTGATGATTCTGTTTTTGTATGCTTTGATCAGCTGTGGCGGAATGATCACAAGAAAACCGGCGAGAACAACCAGATCGATTCCACGATCTATGATCGTTTTGGTCAGCACATCATTAAATATTTCCCTGCTCTCAAATTCCTTTGGCGATAAGCACATGGCTTCGATGCCCGCATTTTTTGCGCGCTCCAGCGCATAGACACCCGGGTTATTGCTGATCACCACGTCAATCTGTGCATTGGTAATCGTACCTGCCTCAATGGCATCGATAATCGCCTGTAAATTGGTTCCGCCACCTGATACGAGAACTGCAATTTTTAGCATAAGGTCACACCTTTCTCGCCGTCCGTAATCTTACCGACAACATAAGGCGTATCTCCTGCTGCCTTTGCAGCTTCCATTGCACGGTCCACATCTGCAGGATCTACAGCGATGATCATTCCAAGTCCCATGTTGTATGTATTGTACATCATCTGCTCCTCAACCTGTCCTTCTCTTGCCATCATTGTAAAGATCGGAGGAATCGGATAGCTGTTTTTCTCGATCACCGCATGTTTTCCTTCCGGAAGCATACGTGGAATATTCTCATAAAAACCGCCACCGGTAATATGGCTGCAGGCTTTGACACGGACGCCTGCATCTTTGATATTCTTTAATGCTTTTACATAAATTCGAGTCGGTGCAAGGAGCGCCTCTCCAAGAGTGGTTCCAAGCTCCTCATGATATGTATCTAAGGTTTCCTTATCCATGGTAAAGATCTTACGAACCAGCGAGAATCCGTTTGAATGAACTCCGGTTGATGCAAGTCCGATCAATACGTCGCCGTCTTTTAACTCTTTTCCCGTGATGATATCTTTTTCATCGACAACACCCACTGCAAATCCGGCTAAGTCGTACTCGTCTTCCGGCATCAGTCCCGGATGCTCTGCTGTCTCTCCACCAATGAGTGCGCAACCGGACTGTTTACACCCTTCCGCAACTCCGCTTACGATCGTTGCGATCTTCTCCGGATAATTCTTACCACATGCAATATAGTCGAGGAAGAATAATGGTTCGCCTCCTGCACATGCCACGTCGTTGACACACATTGCAACCGCATCGATTCCGATGGTATCATGCTTGTCCATGATAAATGCAAGCTTTACTTTTGTTCCGCATCCGTCTGTTCCTGATAAAAGTACCGGATTTTCCATCTCTTTGATCTTGGCTAACGAGAACGCTCCCGAAAAGCCTCCCAATCCTCCAAGTACTTCGGCACGCATCGTCTCCTGCACGTGCTTTTTCATTAATTCCACAGACTTGTAGCCTGCCTCGATATCCACTCCGGAATTCTTGTAATCCATGATTGTTCCTCCTCAATTAAAATGTAATGCCCCTCACTTTGTTCGGTGGCATGTGTTTTCGATAGTTTCAGTATAACTTGTTGCCATTATAAAGTAAAACAAAATAATCTTACCTTATTCATAAGCAAGGCTAATAGATTGTCTTAATAATTTTTGTATCCTACTTCCTGAAGCTTTGCATCCTTTGCAACAACCTGATCCTTCAGCTGCGCTGAATATTCTTTTAATTTTGCAAGGATCGATGCATCACTTGTTGCTAAAATCTTTGCTGCAAGAAGTCCCGCATTGGCTCCGCCGTTGATTGCTACAGTTGCCACCGGAATGCCGCTTGGCATCTGAACGATGGAATACAAAGAATCTCTTCCTCCAAGTGATGTCGTATGCATCGGTATTCCGATGACCGGAAGTGGAAAGATTGCTGCGCACATACCCGGCAGATGCGCTGCCATTCCTGCTCCCGCAATGATGACTTTTAAGCCGCGCTCCTCTGCGGTCTTGGCATATTGGAAAAATTCATCCGGTTCACGATGTGCGGAAATGATATTCATCTCGTAATCAATTCCAAGCTTGTCCAAAATCTCTGCTGCCTTTGCCATGATTGGCATATCTGAGTCACTACCCATAACGATTCCTACTGTTGCCATAATAATAATCTCCTTTCGTATCCGTCAGACTTTTTGTCTGACACTTCGTATTCTATTTATTGTAATGGTTCATTTAATTGTTCGGTTCCTTCTACGA
>JALEJB010000174.1 GCA_022768825.1 Lachnospiraceae bacterium | reverse complement strand
TAAAACAAATTCATCTTGGTGGGAGTCCAATCTCCTTCCAAGATAAAGCCTCCGGCGGATTGCAGAGGTGCGCAGAAGAAGAATGTCATGCAAAGCATGACGCGCACCTCGCAGCAAGTACGCCAAGGCGTACTTGAATTTATATTTTTTTGCATATATTTGAAGAGATAGGAGGTTGTCTCATGATGAAAACAGCAGTATGTTACGCCAACCATTTTAAATTCAAAGACCCGGGCAGTGCGATCACGCATCTGATCGGTATGATCATGGCCATCTTTGCCGCAGCACCGTTAATGATCAAGGCATCCCTTGCACCGGATCGGCTGCATGTGATCTCTCTGAGCATTTATATCGTCAGCATGATCCTGCTTTATGGTGCCAGCACAACGTATCACACCTTTGATCTGTCACCAAAAATCAATAAACTGTTTAAAAAACTGGATCACTGTATGATCTTTGTCATGATCGCCGGCTCGTATACTCCGATCTGTCTGATCGTACTCCACGATAAAGTGGGATATGCTCTGTTTACCTTGGTTTGGGGAATTGCTTTTCTCGGCATCATCTTCAAATTGTGCTGGGTGACCTGCCCGAAATGGATCTCTTCCACCCTGTATATCGTCATGGGCTGGGTATGTGTACTGGCATTTGCCCCGCTGATCCATGCACTCCCGTCAGCCGCATTTCTCTGGCTGTTTATCGGAGGTGTCATCTATACGATCGGCGGCGTCATCTATGCGCTGAAGCTTTCGATCTTTAACTCCAGACACCAAAATTTCGGCTCACATGAAATTTTTCACCTGTTTATCATGGGCGGAAGCATCTGTCATTATATCATGATGTTTCAGTATGTGGCATTGTATCCGCTGGTGTGACAGATACGGATAAAAAAAGAAATGACGGAAGGACGCACAAGAAGTGTTTGTCCTTCCGTCATTTCTGATCAACTCGTTATTTTCTCATAAGCCAGTCCAGAATCGTTTCCTGACTTCCCGCATTATTTTCGATATATGCCACCACCGAATTAAATTTAATGCTGCCTTGCTTCGTATAATTGTATCCCAACTCCGTCGGATTTTGAGAGGTAATGTGTTTTTCTTTTATGCGAATACCCTTTTCTGTTAATTTGTGAATATCATAATTTTCAGAAACCTCGATACCGATCTTATCCATCGGATAAAATCGGATGACAAAATAATGATCGTCTTTTTCACATTTCACATAATTGCTTGAAATATGTACATCATATTCCGTAAAATCCTTGTCTGAAAGTTTTGCAAGAAAAGCATTAAATGCGTTTCCTCGTCTCGCATTCTGATACAGTTTTTGTTTTTTCTGATCCATGATCCGATCCTGAAATTCTTTAAATTTTTCATGACTGCTTTTGGAAAACACATTCACATAATAACTGAGCACTTTTATAAAATCCCACAGTTCTTCTTCCGTCAGGAGCTTCTTCAAATAGATCAATGTCTCATCATCGTCCGTCAGAAAATTCAGCTGTGTCATCTCCAGCATTTTTTTGTAACGATCATTTTGAACAACCTGCAATAATTCAATGACAAATAAGTAAAACTTATAATTACTCATATTGCTTATGCCAGAATCTTCCGGATCCTCATTCTCCATAATATTCAGGTATAGAGAATGCATATTAAAAGCACGTTTGATCGTTCTGGGGTTTTTATCATTTCCCACAACGTCTTCGATCACTTTCACATATCGCTCCAGTACCTTTTCATCATCCGATTTCAAACATTTCTTTACAATGCCCTTGATCTCATATTGGATCACAGGAACCTCAAACGGCAGCTGGATAATCTTGTCAAAAAACTGTCTTGCTTTCGTTCCTTCCATATCATCCCCGTACTTTGCTTTCACACCTCGACACACCACGTCAAAATCTACTGCCAGCACAAACACGATACCCTCGCAGTCCATAAACAGCTTGATATACTCCAGAAAATCGACTGCCGCTTCCGGCCGTAACCGGTCAAGATCATCGACAAATATGATAATCCGTTTATCCTGTTTTGCCTGTTGGGAAGCAATGTCTTTGATATTCTGTAATATTTTAGCAATGGAAAAGAATTTGTTTTTTATTCCATCCGCAAGCACTGCCGCTGCTTCAGCAGAAGCTTCTCCGCCGATCGCACCGGATGCGATTGTGGCACCATTTCCGGTGTTGTCTATCAATCGGTTTAAAAACGATTTAAAACGTATACTTTCTTTGCAGGCAGCACATAATTCACTGTAAAGCCCCATGTTCAAACAGGTAACATCCAGTTTATCTATATCGTATTTCGAATACTTCCATGCATTATATTCAATGATAATACAGGATTCATTTTCCGATTTTTCACCCGATGGGAGATATTTTTTAATATTGTTCATTGCAGTCGTCTTACCGCTGCCCCAGTCACCCTCTATGGCTATGGTCATAGGTGTCTCACAGTGAAGAATAAAATCTGCGATTCCCTTGTAATATTTCTCGCATCCCAGCAAATCTTCTTCCGCCGGCTTATCATTTGTTCCTTTTACATCTTTCCTTCCAAACATTCTATTCCCCCAAAAATGCCTTTTTCAGTTCTGTCTGCGTCAAATATTTATTTTTACTTTGCAAAAGTGCTGCGACGATTCGATCCGAAGCTTCCTTATTGTCGCGGACAATCTGCCTTGCCTCAGCAAGCTGCTGCGACAGGATCTTATTTACCAGTTCCTTTGCAGTCACATTGTTTTCATATTCCGCATCGTCGATCACCTGCAGTCCCATTTCTTCCTCGTACATTCCGTATTTTGTGACCATTGCTCTTGCTATTTTTGTCGCTTTTTCCAGATCTGAAGAACTGCCCGTCGTGATGCCGCTTTGACCGTAATATTCCATTTCTGCTGCTCGTCCACCCAGAGCTGTCCTAATCCAGCCGAGCAGATCATCCCTGGTGACATGAAAATGCTTTTGTTCTTCCTGCAGAAGATACCCGCCAAAATTTGCTCTCGATACAACACAGATAAATACCGGATATTTTCCATTTGTCAATTCCATCAATGCGTGTCCGACCTCATGTCTCGCCGTATGGAGCATATCTTCTGCCGTGCTGACTGTGACGACATCTCCATATTTACATTTTTCAAATGCTTCATCAAACATATCATCCGAAATCGGTTCATTTCTTCTGATGGAATCCCGGATCGCAGCCTCAATCATATTTTCCAGTTTTGACGGACTCATTCCCGCGCTTCGTTTCGCAATGCTTTCAATCTCTGCTTCTGATACATTTTGAAACAGATCCCCATGCTTTTCGATCATCTTTTTGAGTATAACGATTCGATTCTCCTCAGATGGGACATCAATACAGATCGTTCTGTCAAATCTTCTCACCAACGCCGGATCGATATCCGATCCCAGATTGGTTGCCGCCATAACAAACACCGGCCTTTTTTCATCTTTTGAAAAACCATCCATCTCTGTAAGAAGCGCATTTAATACCGGGCTGGCTCCATACATCTCCCTGTTGGCACCAATTGCATCCACCTCATCAATGAATACAACGGATGGTGAATATTTCCTTGCCAGATAAAACAGACGATGCACTCCCGCAGTACCCATATTTCGAAGAGATGCCGCATCGGCATTGATAAACACGACATCTGATTCGGTAGCCACTACCTTGGCCAGAGAAGTCTTACCCGTGCCGGCCGGACCATACATCAGCACTCCTCTTGGCGCACGTCCGCCTTTCTTTATGTATTCCTTTGGATGAGACAGATAATCTACAAAATATTGCAATTCCTCTTTGATATCCTTTTCCACAACAATATCATCCCAATGCACATTCGGTTTCGCATCCGGAGATACGATCTCATCCTGATCATCCGACGTAATGGCAATATCCAATTTCAGATCATATAATGTGATGATCGCTTCTGCGTTATCATAATCATAATCATAGATGGTTTCAAAATTCAAATACTGATGACGAAGTGCCATATATTCGCAATTCTCTTTAAATCGTTCACCATCCTCGCAGTCATCATAGAGGGCAAGTACTTCTTTTTCCGCCCCATAAAGATCGATTCCAAATTTCACTCTTGATAAGGCATTGACTGCAGCAGAACCCTCTTCCTTCATGATCATCTGCAAAAGTCCCAACAACTCCTTATTGAGGAATTTCTGGAAAGATTTGGATGCATTTCTGGCATCTGATTTTCCACCATTATGATATAACATGGTTGGGATCAAACCATAGCATTCTTCAATCGTAAAATTAAATTGTTTTTCATTTTCTTCGATACATTTTTTTGCATTGGAGTCCATCACATTCTTTATGTTATCCGCTGACAGATGATTGAACATAATGATTGTATTGGAAGCCAATCTTGATGCGATCTCCGGTGGAAAATACGGTGCCTGCGTGGCAGGATTGATGTCTTTAAGCAATCCATCAATGATCACCTGATTCGACAGCAACGACAGATCTTCATCCTCTTTCCCCTCATAGAGCGAATGACCGGCGTTCGTAGTAAAAATGATCGTTGTCTTTGCAAAAGACACCTTTTCTTCCCTGTATTCATCATACAATTCTCCTCCGTCAAGGATCTGGAGGAATAAATGTATGACGCTTTGATCTGCCTTTTCAATCTCATCGAACAATAACACACACTCCGGATGATCTTTTACATAGGTCGTCAGGATTCCGGGTCTGGAATCCTTCCAGGTTTTGGCAAACCCAACAAACTGGTGGTAGCTCTCCCTGTGAGAAAATCCGGACATATCGAATCTTTTATAAGGAAGCTTGCTATATTCCGCAAATGTTTCCGCAAGATATGTTTTACCTACTCCCGGCGTACCTGCAAATAACACTGTATTCTTCGGTGCTTTCTTTTTGTTTACCGACTGAAAGCGAATCTCACTGTTAAAGTACGAATCCACAAATTTCATGACCGCAGCATCCTGACCGATGATATGATTCCGCAGATTTTCTCTTAATGCCTCTGTATTTGAAACCAGTATTGCCAGATCTTTTGATTCTCTCTTTTCGCATATCGTTTTTACGCCTTCAAAATCAGGATTTACAAAGGATCCCTGAAAGTCTTTCAACTGTTTACATAGATCCGGATTCCCGGTGATCGACCGATAGAAATGATTCAGAGTGAGTCCACCATGACTGATCCAACGCGCGATCACAGTATTGTTGTTGATATTTGTTTTTGAAGTCCCGTTTCTATAAGAATCCTCATTTCTTTGCAATAATTCTGCCCAGATCTGCTGCATAAGCTCACTATAGACGATGAGCCCCTCAGAATTCCCCTTGTCAATATCGTACTCCGGAACGACCAGCTGAACGAAATGTCTGTACAGCGCCAAATAATCAGAAGTAGTGATGATGTGATCGTAGATGATGTCTACATCATGCTTCTTTTGATCCAGTTCATCTTCATCCATCGTCAACTGAGCTTTCGCGGATCCGATAATTGCTTTACTCAGTACATCATGGAGATATCTCTTATCCATAAAAACAAACAACAATGTGTAAATTGCATTTATGGAATAAAATTCCTTTTTGATTTCCAGTGAAATGCTATGCATGTATACATAAAGGAACGTATCCATGGTAATCGAATTGTTTTTAACAATTCCGTATTGTGGAACGTATTTTCTGATGACCGATACTGCATCAATCGTCTCATGACTGATAAATTTTCCGGTTCTTGCCGGATCAAAATAATCGTCGATATCCTCATCTGAAAACGGAAGCTCTTCGTCCAATGCTTCTACTTCTTTTCGAATGGGACAGTTATACATATAATCAAAGATCCGCGCAAAATTCAATTTGACCAGTGCATACTCTTCCTCAGATCTACTGCAAAGGGATTTATAGTCTCTTACAAAATTGGCAAGCTTGTCCGCCGCCTCATTTCCTAACAGAAGAAAGTCCTTATCCACCTTCGCGTTAGACTGATGGGAATGCGTCCAGATCAGCTCAATCGTCATATGTTTTACTGCATGATTATATTTTTCAACCAGATCCACACCGTATTTGTTGGCTGTTCTTGGCTTATGTTCTCCTAAGCAGAACGAACCGATCTCTCGGTGATCAAACACAAGGAGCATGCGATCATATTTTTCCGCTGTGCAGTAATCGATGGCCGCTGCGGCAGCTGCATATTCTCCGGCAGCCTGGCTCATGCCCAGATCGTCAATGACCTGCGCTTCAAAATATTCAAGCGATCCATTGTGATAAATAATCGCCGCATAACTGGTCACACCATCTTTATTGCTTCCGTCCACAAATGCAATGATGTCTTCCTGATAAACTCCCTCTTTCTTTTCATAATCATCATAATCATGGATGTGACCTTTTGCACTCGTCTGAACTTCATCTTTTCCGTCTATGTAATCCTGGGCTAATTTTCTGACTGCCTCATAATCACTGTCATCATGATATTCAAATGCTTTAAATTCTGCCTTTGGATATCCGCTTACCTGATTTTCACAGTCCTTCCACTTTCCATATATTCCGGGAATTCTTCCTTTTCTTACCGCGTATATCTTCTTCATCGTTTCGTTCCTTTCTGCTACTGATAAGAGTTTTGTTCCAGATTCTGCGGGCATTCTTTCATACCCATTTTTTCTAACTACCATACACTCAAATCAAAAAAGTGCCATCCGTTCAAATATGTATTCTTTGTCTGAGGACAGATCGCCCCGAAACACATACCCAAGCCGATCAAATTTCCGGATCTCTATCGGATCCTCAATCTGATGCTCCGCCATGTAACGAACCATTTCACCTCTTGCCATTTTCGCATAGGTGCCCTTTGTAACCAGTTTATTTCCGGATTTTTCACAAAAGGTGATCGTCACATATCGATCTTCCGGCATCAGATATTTTTCGATACACTTGGAATACTCCTTTGATGCAAGATTAACGATCACTCCGCTTTCATCCCTGACCGCTTCATATAGTCTGCTTCCCCACAGTTCATACAAATCTTTTTTTCCTCCGATCGACGCTTTCGCCTGCATTTCCAAGCGGTACGGCGTCACACCATCCATTGCACGCAACACCCCGTAAAAGGCAGACAGGATGCGCAGATGCTCCTGCACATACTCATAATGGTCTGACTCAAAAACCGCCGGTGCCATATATTGATAAGCGATTCCTTCATAGGCAAGCACCGCCGGTGTCAGCTGACTTCTCAGTTCCATCTGCTCCAAACGTACGATATTCTGCTGTGCGATCTTGTCATTACATTTCCACAGAGTTTTTAATTCCTCATAGGATCTGTCTCGAAGCCACGATAAGATTTCCTCGGTCTGATCAAGAAAATCCGGCAAACCTGCCGGTGCAAGTCTGTCCGGATCCATGTTCATTTTTTTTGCCGGAGACAGAATGATCTTCATGATCCCAGTTCCTCTAGCATATTC